>JAAYRF010000212.1 GCA_012518905.1 Bacillota bacterium
CTGCACCTAGCTCGCCTCTTGGCGGTGTAGCTATAACTTGGCCCACGTTAACCGCATCTCCTGCCTTGAGTAAGGGCAGAGCCGGTACTCCAATATGTTGTCTCAGTGAGATCACTACTTGGCGGGGAGAAAAATCTATGACCCGCCAAGGAGCTGGTTTTTGGTATTCTTCTAGGCCTAGACGAGCTATGAGCTGTTCTATCGGTATGCGGCGTCCTACCCAAGTCTCTTTAGGAGTACCCTGTCGATGATGGGGATTCTTAGTCCCCTGCTTGGCTAGCTCTGCCTTAACAGCCTGATACATGCGCCTTGGCGAAAGCTCCACTGGGCAGGCGAAAAGCTCACAGACCCCGCAATCGGAACACAAGAAGGCTTGGGTAATAGCGTCTGTATCCGCCGTCTGACCATGGTTTACTCGGTTGAGTATTCTGTGGGGGTAGATCCCATGCCCCAAAAGATAGCGAGGACAAAGATCTGTGCAGATGCGACACTGACAGCAAGCCGACTGGGCCCGCTGCAAAATGGCTCCTAGATCCAGTGTTAGCTGGGCAACTAGATTGTGATGATCAGGCAAGACAATGATTCCTTTGGTGGTCTTTTGAACTGAACCTCTTCCTGAGTGGACAATATCCTTAGGTAGAAGCCGCCCCGTCATCGGGCCACCTTCGATGATCCGGTAACCGGCAGCTGTAGCCCCGCCGGCAAGATCCAAAAGCACTGCGATGGGAGTACCCACCGGCACTTCTACTGTCAAGGGATTGTCCACCTCACCGGCAACTGTCACACAAGTAGTAGTCACAGGTCGATCTTGCCACGCCTGTCCAATATTCCAGAGTGTCTCCACATTAATTACTAAGCAGCCCAAAGCCAAGGGGATGCCGCCTTCCGGTAACACCTTGCCTGTGACTTCATGGACCAAGATAGGCTCATCTCCCGCAGGATAAAAATCATCCAGAAGATATAAGTGCAGATGGTCTTTACCCACCAGAGCCTCCCTTAGCCTTTGGATAGCTCCTTGGTGTTTGGCCTTGATGGCCACTATCCCGACCCTAGCCCCTATCGCATCCAATACCTGTGCCAAGATCTGAACTAGGGTTTCGGCTTCCCTTTCCAAAAGCTGCACATCAACTGCCAGCAAAGGCTCACATTCCGCTCCATTGACTATTACTGTATCTACCTTGCCTGCTAGCTTAACATGGGTGGGAAAGCCCGCACCGCCGGCGCCAATCACGCCAGCTGCCCTAACTTTGGCTATCAGGGTCTCCCTATCCATATGCACTGGGTGCGACTCCTCTCTGTCACCTTCGCCTGCCACAAACTAGAGGCTAGGGCTTCCAGCTCTTCTTCTACCGAAAACAGCAGCTATCACCGGGAGGTCACCAAAAGACGGGCTTCGGCTCCCGTTGTGATCCCTGATGCATTGGCATCATCGGTATCGAGATGCATCTCCAGGCGAAAAGACTCCTTCACCCGGACTTGTACATTGTTGAATACTAGGCCCTTATCCCCCAAAACTTCCACCTGGACCAGCTGGTTATCGGTTACGCCAAAGTGCTGGGCATCGTCGAGGCCCATATGAATGTGTCGGTTCGCGATAATAGCTCCCTCGGGTAAGATTAAAGTGCCTTTGGGTCCCACCAAAGTAATAGGGCTGGACCCTATAAGATCGCCGGAGGCTCGAACCGGCGGATTGATGCCTAGATAAACAGCATCGGTTCTGGACACCTCCACCTGAGTGCGACTCCGCATCGGCCCTAAGATCCGCACGTTTTCCAATGC
>JAAYRF010000213.1 GCA_012518905.1 Bacillota bacterium
TAATAGCCGGAGGCAAAACGGCTTTGTCCGTTTCCAAGACAATACTCCTATCTTCCATGGAAAAAGCCAATTTGGACGTAGTGGGAGTAGAATGGTATGGCGGCCAATGCAGCTGGGAAAATATCCAGGCGCTAAATTACAAAGCCCAAACACTAATGGCTGATTGCTTCATCGCTGTAGGAGGAGGTCGCTCCCTAGATACCATCAAAGCTGCAGCCTTTGCCAGGGGGGTCCCACTCATCACCATACCCACCATCGCGGCCACCTGCGCGGCGTGGACGCCTCTGTCTGCCATATATACTGATGAGGGTGAGTACCTTGAGTTCTCCCGAAAAGCTGCTCTTCCCAGCGCGGTACTGGTAGATACCAAGGTCATCTCCCAAGCACCGGTGCGGTATCTCGTCTCCGGCCTCGGAGATACCCTGGCCAAATGGTATGAGCTTGCAGCCTCTACCAGGGGACGTAGACTACCGGCGCCGGTGCGGGCTGCTCTTAACCTCGGCAGCCTTTGCAGGGAAATTATCGCGGAAGAAGGGCCTTTGGCTTATCAATCGGTGCAGGCGGGTCAGTCATCGGAGGCTCTCGAGCAAGTAATAGACGCCATCATCGCCATCGCAGGCGCTGTCAGTGGTCTTGGTGGTGATGAGGCCCGTACTGCTGCTGCCCATGCTATCTATTCAGGCCTGACAGTGATGGAGGCAGTGCACAAGATGCAGCACGGTGAAATAGTAGGCTTTGGTATCCAGGCCCAGTTGGCACTGGAAAACCGGCCCCAGGAAGAAATTCGGGAGTTTCTCACCTTAGCCCAGCAAATTGGTCTACCCATCACCCTTTCGCAGCTAGGTATCGAGGAAGCGACGGATGAAGATTGGCAAAGAATCGCCTCTTTATCCTTGGCGGTAGAAGATATGGCAGCAATGCCTTTTGATGTAACTGAAGAAATGGTGATCGAAGCCATCAAAGAAGCAGATGACTGGGGCCACAGCTTTCTGAAGGCACAGAACTCACCATAGACTGGAGGAATCACCATGGATGCAGCTAAGGGATGGCCAGATGGCCTGCAGCCCAACATCGCCAGGTCCAGCCTGGCCCATTTGCAGCCTTTCCAAGCAGAGCTTGCCGATCTGCCCCTGGAGATGATCAAGAAACAGCTTGGTAAAGAAGATGTAGTGAAACTATCTTTTAATGAAAACCCCTACGGTCCCTCCCCGAGGGCCATAAGAGCCATGGAAGCAGAACTTAGCTCCATGCATCTTTATCAGGATGCCGCAGGTGAGGATCTGAAGACTGCCATTGCCTCCCGTTTAGAAGTACACCGGGAAGGCATTATCCTAACCAACGGGGCCGATGAACTTATCCTCCTCGTAACATTGGCGTTCCTCGACCCCGGCGATGAAGTGATCATCCCCAGCCCTACTTTTGGTCAGTATGCGGCATCGAGTATAGCCATGGGAGCCAAACCAGTCAAGGTAGCCTTGCAGGACTTTCGTATTGATATCCATAACATTCTGGCTGCCGTCACAGATAGGACAAAGATGGTGTTTGCCTGTAATCCTAACAACCCAACAGGAACCATTCTCAGCAAGGGCGAGTTGGAATACCTTATTGGAAATCTACCTGAAGACATCCTCCTGGTTGTGGATGAGGCCTACATAGATTATGTGACAGAGCCCGATTATACATCGGCCATCGACTACTTAGACCAAAGGGGTAACTTACTCATAATCCGCACCTTCTCCAAGCTACACGCCTTGGCAGCTGCTAGGGTGGGCTTCGGTATCGGTCCTTTGCCCGTGATCGAGTTGCTTCAGAGGGTGAGGCCGCCCTTTAATGTCAACCGAGTAGGCCAAGCCGGTGCTCTAGCCAGCTGGCAAGATACATGTTATCAAAAGAAGATGCAGGCGCTTAATACCGCCAACCGCGAGTACCTATGCGATATTCTCACAAGGATTCAAATGCCTTATGTCCCTTCCCAAGCAAACTTTGTGCTAGTCGATACCAACCAGGAGGCTACCCGGGTATACAAAAAGCTGGAAGCAGAAGGCATCATTGTGCGCAACGCCAATATCTTTGGTCTACCCCGACACCTGCGCATAACCGTCGGCCGCAAGGAGGATCTGACCCGGTTAGGACAAGTTTTAGCTGAAGGTTGCTAGAAAAGAGGCCAAAAACCAAGAACCCTTCCCAAACTACTTGCATAGTTATATGGTAATGGTGTATAATCATTCATATAAACTACAGCAAGCAGATCTTGGGAGGGGTTTTCATTGAAGAAAGTAAGTCTAACGAGTATGGTGGTTCTACTCCTATTGCTAAGTGTAGGTGGCCCGGGCCTTGCTGCAGGCAAGTCCATGGTCATATCGCTGCCCACTTGGAGCGGCTATGCTCCATTGTATTTGGCACAAGAGAAGGGCTTTTTTACTGAGCACGGTCTCGATGTGGAGTTATCTGTGACCCAGGATCTCAGTACTAGAAAACAGGCATTTGCCGGCAAGAAAGTCGACGCCCTAGCGACAGCCCTTGACGTTCAGGTTACTGTGGCGGCAGCTGGTATTCCCCTAAAGATCGTATGGGCCTTTGACGATTCCTTCGGCGGTGATGGCATCTTGGCCAAACCGGAGATCCAAAGTATTGAGGAACTAAAGGGTAAACAAGTGGCGTTTCTCCGTGGTTCCACCAGCCACCTTCTCCTGCTTACGGCCCTGACAAGTGTAGGCTTAACGGAAAAGGATATCACAGCTGTCAATATGACTGCCGGTGATGCCGGTGCTGCCTTTGTGGCCGGGAGGGTCGACGCTGCAGTAACTTGGGAGCCTTGGCTAAGCAAGGGTAGTGAAGTCACTGGGCATGTACTAACAAGTACCAAGGAGTTTCCCGGCGTAATCGCCGACTCATTGAGCTTCCATGCCGATTATGTCAAGAAGCACCCCGAAGCAGTGCAGGCCTTCGTCAACGCTATGAAAGATGCCATGGAGTACTGGCATGCCCATCCTGAGGAGAGCAATCAGATCATGGCTGCGGGTATGGGCATCTCCCCAGAGGAGTTCGTGGCTACTTTAGCAGGACTAAAGCTCATGGACTATGAGGATAACACAGCCTTTTTCGGTACAGAAGCTGAACCGGGCCCCCTATATACAACTCTACAAAACGCTACTGATTTCTATTACGATCTAAAGATCATACCGGCCAAAAAGGACGTTAAGGAACTGGTAGCTCCCGAATTTCTCCTGCAAGCAGGTAGTAATTGATTTGGTCCTAAATTTACAGAATCGATGGGGAGGCTCCTAGAAACGGGAAGCCCCCCCATCCCCGTGTCTATGAGGTGTTATCATGCAAGTCAAGCAGTATTTCAAGCTTAAAGAAAATATCCCCTCTCGTCTATATATAGGCCTGGGCCTATTCTCCTTTGGGGCCTTGTTTTTGTTGTGGTGCATACTCACCTATGGTGGCCATGTTCCGGCACTTTTCTTGCCCTCTCCAACGGACATCGCCCAGCAGTTTTGGTTGATGGTCACTGAGATGAACCTCTTTTCTGATATAGTAGCCAGTGTCTATAGAGTGAGTGCCGGCTTTCTTTTGGCCTCCATCATCGGCGTACCCATAGGGCTCTTGATGGGCTCATTTAAGATAGCCGAAGGGTTGGTCGAGCCTATCGTCGGTTTTGTTCGATATATGCCGGCCTCAGCCTTCATACCCCTTCTGATCTTGTGGATTGGCATTGGCGATCTGCAGAAGATAGCCGTCATATTCATTGGCACCTTCTTTCAGCAGGTACTCATGGTTAGGGACGTAACTAAAAACGTCAGCCAAGAGCTCATCGACACCTCCTATACGTTGGGAGCTACGCAAAAGGCGGCCTTCCTCAAGGTAGTGCTGCCATCGGCCTTGCCAGGCATTATGGACACTCTCCGCATCACTCTAGGCTGGGCGTGGACTTATCTGGTAGTAGCAGAACTTGTGGCGGCAAGCTCTGGTCTAGGCTATATGATTATGGAATCCCAAAGGTTCTTGCGAACAGCCGGCATCATAGTGGGCATCTTGGTTATCGGTCTTTTGGGCCTGATCACTGATTCGCTGTTTAAAGCAGCATATAACAAGATGTTTCCTTGGCTGCAAGGAGGTGTAGAGTGATGACTGCTATCCGCAAAGAGTATCTCAAGGTAATTGATGGATATTCACAAAAAGCAGAGCCAAAACTCAAGGTGCACCATGTCTCTAAGACCTTTGCGCAGAAGGGGCAGACTATCACAGCTTTGCAAGATACCACCTTCGATGTGCGGGAAGGAGAATTTGTCACCATTTTGGGACCTTCCGGTTGTGGCAAATCTACCATCCTCAAAGTCATCGCGGGGCTGACTGAGCCATCTTCGGGCTATGTTATGCTAAATGATAGGCGCATCTTTGGCCCGGGCTCTGATCGGGGCATGGTGTTTCAAGGATACACGCTATTTCCCTGGCTGACGGTGGAGCAGAATATTGGCTTCGGACTGCAGCTTAAGGGAATGGCTAAAGCAGAAAGGAAGGAAATCATCGAGCACTACCTCCACCTTATTGGTCTCAATGGGTTTGGCAGAATGTATCCCAACAATCTCTCCGGTGGCATGAAGCAGAGGGTGGCTATCGCCAGGGCCTTGGCCAACGATCCAGAAGTTCTTCTCATGGATGAGCCCTTTGGTGCCCTAGACGCACAAACGAGGACAGTCATGCAAGAGCTGCTCCTAAATGTCTGGGAGGAATCGAAAAAGACCATCCTCTTCGTTACCCATGACATAGACGAAGCCATATTCATGGGTGACAGGGTATATGTCATGACAGCAAGACCAGGGCGCTTGAAGGCTGAGATCCCGGTTCCCATTCCACGACCCCGGGAATTTTCTGTCAAGACGTCTCCCCTCTTCATGCAGCTAAAAGCTGAGATCCTAGAGCTCATACGTGAGGAAAGTTGGAAAGCTGCCAGTGAGGTGGGCTCCAAGGGTTGGTCCCCCACCACGGCATAACCTGGTGGCAAGGGTAACCAACAAGACAAAAATAAGGCTGGTGGGAGATACATCCCAACCAGCCTTATTTACTATCACGGGAGCCTGATAAAACAGGCTCTTATCGAGTACTATTAGCTCATATCCATCTCAGCTAACCGCCGATAGTGGGCGTACCGGGCCATGGCTTCTGCCTCGGCTTTGGCGTAGAGCTCCTCTGCTACCTCGGGGAACTGCCGCTGCAAGCTCGAGTAACGCACCTGACTCAAGATAAAGTCACGGAACTTGCCATTGGGCTCCTTAGAATCCAACACAAATGGGTTCTTGCCCTCCGTCGCCAGTTCTGGGTTATAGCGATATAGTGGCCAGTAACCGGTTTCAACAGCCTGCTTAATCTGATCTTGAGCATAGGCCATGTTGATACCATGGTTGATACAAGGCGAGTAAGCGATCACCAAAGATGGACCATTGTATCGCTCTGCCTCGGTTAAAGCCTTCATCAGCTGGTTCATGTTGGCACCCATACCCACAGTGGCAACATATACATAGCCATAGGACATGGCCATCATGCCAAGATCTTTCTTCCGAACTTTTTTACCGGAAGCAGCGAACTTAGCCACAGCTGCTGTAGGTGTCGCCTTAGAGGACTGGCCACCTGTATTGGAGTATACCTCGGTGTCAAAGACTAGAACGTTGACATCTTCTCCTGAGGCCAAGACATGATCAAGACCACCGTAGCCGATATCGTACGCCCAACCGTCACCACCGAAGATCCAGACGGACTTCTTCGTCAAATACTCACCGAAATCGTTGATCTCGCTAAGATGCTGTTTGACGTCTCCCTCTGCTTTGGCCAATTCTCCAGGCAGAAGGTCCATGATGCTCTCCCCATACTCCCGGGACTTAGCACCGTCTTTCATATTGTCTAGCCAACCCTGGAGAGCTTCCTTCAACTTATCGGAGATAGCTGCGTCCAAGAGAGCCTCGGCCGCCTTCTGAATCCTGGTCCGCTTCTGCTTTACAGCGAAGGCGATCCCGAAACCAAACTCGGCGTTATCCTCAAACAAAGAGTTGGCCCAAGCTGGACCCCGACCCTCATGGTTAGTTGTATATGGGCATACCGGTGCACTGCCGCCCCAGATGGAGGAACAGCCGGTGGCGTTAGCAATGATCATCCGGTCTCCAAAGAGCTGAGTTACAAGCCTAGCATAGGGAGTCTCTCCACAACCTGCGCAAGCACCGGAGAACTCCAGCAAGGGGCGACGGAACTGGCTTCCCTTTACAGTCTCTGGGTTCCAATCAACTTCCCTGTGTGGCAGGTTATCGGCAAAGTTATAGTTTGCCACCTCTTCTTCCAGAATCTCCTCTATAGGCGTCATCACTAATGCCTTCTCCTTGGCAGGACAGGTATTAGCGCAAACGGCACAACCGGTGCAATCCAAGGGAGAGATCTGGATCTTATACTGCAGACCTTCTAGAGCCCGGCCAACGGCCTTGCGGGTCTTGAAGGACTCGGGAGCGTCGGCCAGATCCTCTTCTGTTGCCACATAGGGTCGAATGACAGCATGCGGGCAAACGAAAGAGCACTGGTTACACTGAATGCAGTTCTCTGGAATCCACTTGGGAACATTGACTGCAATGCCCCGCTTCTCATATTTGGTGGTACCCATAGGTACAGTGCCATCGGGACTGAAGGTGCTCACCGGCAGTTTATCGCCTTCCAGAGCATTGATGGGCAAAATTACATCCTGCACGTACTCGGGTACTTCCTCTACCGCTGCAGCGGCCTCATCTACTGCCTCAGCCCATGCTGCGGGGTAATCAATCTTCACCAGTTCCTTAGACCCTCGGTCAACGGCGGCGAAGTTCATATTGACAACCTTCTCACCCCGTCTGCCATAGCTAGTGCGGATAGCTTCCTTCATGTACTTTTCAACTTCGTCATAGGGTAAGACATTGGCGATCTTGAAGAATGCGGCCTGCAGTACTGTGTTGATCCTGCCGCCGAGACCAATCTCTCCAGCAATGGTCACCGCGTCAATGCTATAGAAGCGCAATTTCTTCCGGGCGATAGTCCGCTTCATGGCTGCCGGTAGATGGGTCTCCATCTCTTCTAGCGTCCACGGCGAATTCAGGAGGAATACGCCGCCTTCCTTGATGCCATCCAGCAAATCGAAGCGATTGACATAGGAAGGATTATGGCAAGCGATAAAGTCCGCTTGGTCGATAAGGTAAGTGGACTTGATAGGCGACTTACCAAACCGCAGGTGGGAAATGGTCACACCACCGGACTTCTTGGAGTCATACTGGAAATAGCCTTGGGCGTACATGTCAGTATGATCACCGATGATCTTGATGGAGTTCTTGTTGGCACCTACGGTACCATCGGAACCGAGACCAAAGAACTTGGCTCTGATTAATCCCTCAGGAGCTGCGTCAATTGTTTCCTTGATCTCAAGGGATGTATTAGTCACATCATCGTTGATACCAACGGTGAAGTAGTTCTTCGGGTTTGTTAGAGCCAGGTTATCGAATACAGCCTTGACCATGGATGGGTTGAATTCCTTAGAGCCCAAACCATAGCGGCCACCGACGATAACAGGGCGCTCATCACGCTGCATAAAAGCTGTGCATACATCCTGATACAAAGGCTCACCTAGGGAACCAGGCTCCTTGGTGCGATCGAGAACAGCAATCTTCTTCACTGTCTTGGGCAGTGCCGATAGGAAGTGCTCTGCTGAGAAGGGACGATATAATCGTACCTTCAATACACCAACCTTTTCACCCCGGGCCATCAGGTAATCCACAGTCTCTTCAATAGTCTCACAGCTCGAACCCATGGCCACGATTACTCGATCAGCCTCGGGATGTCCTACATAATCAAATAAGCTATAGGAGCGGCCAGTGAGTTCAGCTACTTGGGCCATTACATCCAATACAATCTGTGGTGTGGCCAGATAGTACTTATTTGCAGCTTCCCTACCCTGGAAGTAAATATCTGGGTTCTGGGCTGTGCCCCGCTGGACTGGACGCTCTGGATGGAGTGCCCGCTGGCGGAACTTCTGAAGGGCATCGTAATCCACTAGCTTGGCGATGTCCTCATAATCAATCATCTCGATCTTCTGGATCTCGTGGGATGTACGGAATCCATCGAAGAAGTGTACAAAGGGCACGCTAGCCTTCAAGGAAGCTAGATGGGCCACTAGGGCCAAGTCCATGACTTCCTGAACAGAGCTAGATGCCAAGAGGGCAAAACCAGTCTGTCGGCAAGCCATGACGTCGGAATGGTCTCCAAAGATAGACAGGGCGTGGGCCGCTATTGCCCGAGCCGATACGTGAAACACTGTGGGTAGAAGCTCCCCTGAAATCTTATACATGTTGGGGATCATCAAGAGAAGGCCTTGAGAAGCTGTGAAGGTAGTAGTCAATGCTCCTGCCGCCAATGAACCATGGACGGCTCCAGCAGCACCTGCTTCTGATTGCATCTCAACGACCTTGAGGGTGTCGCCAAAGATGTTCTTCCGGCCATGGGCGGCCCATTCATCAGCGACCTCACCCATGTTGGACGATGGCGTAATCGGGTAGATAGCCGCCACATCGCTCAACGCGTAAGCTATGTGGGCTGCTGCCGTATTGCCATCAACTGTCATCTTGACCTTGGCCATTACATATATCAACTCCTTATTGGTAGTATAGATAGACGTGTGAAAAGACGCGCAAAACAGAGCTCGTCCTCACGAACCTCATAAGAAAAAACACTTGCACCAAGTATAAGGATACCTCTTTTGGGGATACTATGTCAATCCCAGCGCCGCATTTCCACTACGTTCCGCCACAAAACCGTCACTATCTCTTGCCATACTCCATGTTCCTGAATTTGGCTTTAGGCAGGTGGATTACACGCATGCCCGGCCCCACCGCAGCCTTCTCCAGACAGGCTGTTAGCTGATTTTGCCAGCAAGTCTTCAAAGTCTATTGCGACTTTGAGCCTGACCTACGAGCTGTTTATTGCGATTGCGATATCGGTTTGTCGAAGGAGCTCCCTAGTAATCCCGCCGCTTTTCCCATATGTTGTGAATCCGAAGGTAATTGTCCAGGGGCAGTCCCTTGAACACGCAGTTACTTGTGGAGAAAATGTATCCCCCGCCGGGCTTACCATGATCCAAAGCGTAATGGGCACTATCTTCCATTTCCTGGAAAGTACCGGTTTGAAGCAAAGCGCAGTTGACATTCCCAATCAGACACACTTTATCGCCATAGAGTCGCTTGATTTCGGCAATATCTACTCCGGCCATTGGGTCCAGAGAATGTAAACCATGGGGCTCACATTCTATTATCTGATCGATGATGGGCATGAGATTACCATCGGTATGCTTAATGACCCAAGCCCCCATCTCTTTCAGCTTTCTGATATTTTCCGCAAGATATGGTGTCACATACTCTCTAAACATGGTCGGAGACATAAAAGGCCCTTGATTAAAACAATAATCGGCACAGAGGATAAAACAGTCTACTCCGGCGTCAAAAAGCCGACTTGCCCGCTCAACCTGGGCATTTACGTTTTCTCGAGCTACTCTGTGGACTTCCTCAGGTCTATCTACCAGCCAAAAGGCATACTCCATCATGTGCTCCCCATCGGGAATGGCAAAAGTACCGTCAGCATGGGCCCAGATCATGTACTTATCTCCAACAAGATCCCGCATATGCCGAGCCATGGTAACAAGTGCATCTAGATCCGTAATGGACTGCAGCGGAATGATGGAGTACTCCAAGAGTTCGGCGACTTCAATGAACAGCTCTCCGTTCTCCTTCAAGAGCCGCTCTCTTTCTTTGGTCGATGCTCGATCGAGAGCTTCCTGGGTCAAATAGTCCCTTCCGCAAAGCTCCCTGGTCAGCTGAAACTCCAGTTCAAAAGTGGGCACCATATCCGGTATCCCGAGACTTAGGGCTGTTACCGCCCTCTGTTTTGGTGTCAAGGCCAATCCCCTTTCCAAACCCTTTCTTGGCCACCACTTTTCCAAATCCAAACCAGCTAACACATTCGCCCAATCCCGGCTATCTCCCTTTTTCATGGCTGGTTTCCCAACAGGACAGACTAGTCTTTATAGGGATTTTACACTGTCGACATGGCAGTAGCCCACCACTGCAGGGTGCAGGAACTGCTAGAGGGAAGCTAGAAGCTTTGCTTAAAGACTGACGGAGTTTCCCATTAGGAATCGAAAGGAGTGCTATTATGAATCTGCGTGAGCTATACGATCTAGCTGTCCAGCTGGGCATGGAGGCCGACCCCCGGGGGAAAGAGGCAGTCGAAGAGATTCTGCAGAAAAACAAAGAAGCCTACGAAAAACTGGAGGCTGAGGCTAAGGAGGAGTTTGATCTAGAGAGTCTCACCAACCCCTATGCCGATACCCGCATCTCTTATGGAGACGCTGAGCTCAAGGTAAAGAGACTTATCACCGGTATCGATGTGGATGTAGCAGATCTTCTGCTAGCCCATGGGCTGCGCCAAAGTGGCAACCCCATCGATCTGGTCGTCTCCCATCATCCATCTGGACTGGGATCTGTCCGTTTCTCCGAAGTCATGTATATGCAAGCCGACATGATGTACAACCTGGGTGTGCCCATCAACGTAGCAGAGGGAATCCTCCAGGACAGGATAGACGAGGTAAGAAGACGCACCATGCCTTCCAACCACTACCGGGTGGTGGATGCAGCTCGGCTTTTGAACATGCCCCTCATGTGCATGCATACACCGGCAGATAACAACGTCCAGAAGCTGGTACAAGACCACGTAGATAAGGCCAACCCCTCCACACTGGATGATTTGATTAAGGTGCTCAAGGAAATCCCAGAGTACAAAGAAGCAGCTAAGAAGGGCACTGGTCCTGTTATCTTAGCTGGCAAAAAGGAAGGCCGCTGTGGTAAGATTGCCGTCTCCATGACAGGCGGTACCGGAGGCCCGAAGGCAGACATCGAGGAATTCGTCAAAGCCGGGGTAGGTACCGTAGTGGAGATGCACATCTCCGAAGAGAAGCTAGAAGAAGCCAAGAAATACCATCTCAACGTAGTCATTGCCGGCCATATGGCCAGTGATTCCATTGGGATGAATATCATCCTGGATGAGTTCGAAAA
>JAAYRF010000214.1 GCA_012518905.1 Bacillota bacterium
CTGCTTGCCGGCAACACCATTGGGATACTACCGACGTCGGCCATTTGGGCCATTGCTTGTGCTTTAGTATTATTTCAAATCGGCTATGTGTACCGTCGGGAGCCTCTGCCGGGCCTAATCTTGACTATGCTTTCCCTTGTGGTACTGGCAGCTTCGTATCTATGGGCTGTTTTTTGCTGGCAAAGGTGGTTTCCCGTTGTTAGCCTGGCAAATACCACAGTCATTTTCCATATTTTTGGATTAGTGCATCAGTATGCCGTGGCCAAAGAGGCCAAGAGGCAGATGGCCGATTCGCTTCGTCGCTATTTCTCGCCTCTGGTCCTGGAAGAGATTCTATCAGAAAAGAAGGATCTAGCAACAAGGGAAGTAGAAGGGACAGTCCTTTTTGCAGACCTAAGTGGTTTTACAGGCCTGGCCGAGACACTGCCTCCTTTGACAGTTGTCTCTGTTCTCAACCGGCATCTGTCTAGATTAGTAGAAATGGTGTTTCGCTATGGTGGTACGTTGGACAAATTCACTGGCGATGGCATCATGGCTTTCTTTGGCGCTCCACTACCGGATCCAAAGCACCGAGAATCAGCTATAGCTGCTGCCTGGGATATGCAGAGACACCTGGCCAATTTGCCCAAGGTCGAGGTAATGGGGTATGAGGTTGCCACTCTCAAGCTTGCGGTAGGTATTGCTACTGGTAGGTTCGTAGTTGGTAATATCGGGGCGGGAGATCGTTTTGATTATACAGCCATAGGAGACGTAGTTAACACTGCCGCTCGATTGGAGCAGTTAGCTGGGCCCGGCGAGATCCTATTGGATGCGGGAGCGGCTAGTGGTTTAAGCGCAGAGTGGCTGATTAAGGATATGGGCTTTCAGACATTAAAAGGCAAAAGCAAGCTCCAAAAGGTGTACCACGTGGTGGGAAGGTGGGATGACTATAATGGCGATGCTGAGAACCCAGATTCAGAGTCTTTGGGCTAGAGCACCTGTAGTGCTTCTGCTTTTGCTCTTCCTCGGGAGTCCGGGAGACAATGCATATGGAGCTCTACCCACCAAAGATGACTTTCGAGCGTCGACTCTTGTCGTTGTAGCCTTTGAGGGTATGCCTATCGTAAGGAAGAAAGGGCTAGATTCATGGGTAGAGATCCACGTTGGCATGCATCTGTGCTCAGGTGATCGGCTACATACGGACAATATGGGCCAAGTGAAGCTGCGGGGAAATAGCGGAGAGACCATATTGGTGGAAAGCAACACGAAGCTCGAGATAGGAGATAGCCTCATTAGTTCAAGACGAGGACGCACTGTTAGGCTAACCAGAGGTACGGTTTGGGTGGAAATTAAGCGCATTGCCCGAGCGGCCCGGGAGATGTTCCGATTTTCTATCATTACCCCTACAGCGTTTGCAGGAGTTAGAGGTACCGCTTTTAGTGTAAGCGTTGGAGAGGATCTAGCAACAGAGGTTACCGTTTTTGATGGGATTGTGGAAGTTACTGCTGCCTGGACCACTGTCCAGGTCTCGGCTGGTTACACTACTAAGGTGGAGCCCAATAGGGGCCCTGAACCGCCGAAGAAGCAAAATGAAGATCAGGGCAAGGCGTGGGATAAGAAGCGGTTGTGGTTTGAGGCGAAGCCTGGCAAGATGCCACCTCCTTTCGAGGAGAACTGGCAACCCCCGGGCCTGGTAGGCAAAGAGCCCCCAGGCTTAGCGGAGAAAGAACCGCCAGGTCTGATGGGAAAAGAAGACGGGTTAGAAAAGCCAAACGCAGAGAACGGAAGCAACTCCAGCACAGAGGGTAAGCCGCCTAGGAAGTCCCCTCCCGGCAAAGGAAAGCCCAAAGGGGGGCCTAAGCAGGATGCACAGGGACAACCTAAGCATCCCAACAAGAGCAAGAATGGTAAAGGCGAGAATGACGATGGATAGTCTGCAGTTAGCGCTGAGTCAAGTACCTGTTTTTCAGTCTGCCGGTGAAGAAGAGCTGAGGGCCATAGCCGCGGTTGCCACTAGACAGAAGCTGGAGGCAGGCATGGTCCTTTTTTGCGCAGGGGATACAGGAGACGCATTATATGTGGTAGAGTCAGGCAACATCAAGATTTCCCGGATTACTGCTGAAGGTAAAGAACGGATCTTAAGGATCTTGGGGCAGGGTGAGGTCATAGGTGAGATGGCTCTATTTGATGAAGAGCCGCGTTCTGCCGACGCTGTGGCCATGGGAGATACACTGCTCATTAGGCTACCCAAGGCCGAATTCCTGAAAATTCTAGAGACCGTACCTCAACTGGCCATAAGGCTCTTGGCTGTCCTGGCAGCTAGGCTCCGGATGATGAACGAAAAACTGGAAGATCTCACTTTCTTGGATGCACGGCGACGTATAGCCAGGTTGTTGGTAGATTTAGCGGGCGGATGGTATGAGCAACATGAAGATCCCGACGCGGTAACCCTTAAGCTAAAGCTTACCCACGAGGAAATGGCAGCACTGGTCGGTACTAGCCGAGAGACTGTTAGCCGCGTGTTGGGTGAGTTCCAGGAGACGGGCACTATCTACGTGGCTGAGCGGGTAGTGCATATCCGAAAGTGGAATGAACTCAAGAAATTGGTTGAAACCGGCTAAATACGCATAGAGACCTTTCCGTATTGTAAGGAAAGGTCAACTGCGATATTGTATCGCTCCTCAAGGAACGCATGTGTCTGGCATCACCAGTTCTTGTCCAGGCTTTATCAAAGTAGGATTCTCTATATTATTCAGTGCTGTAATTTGCCCCACGGCAACTCCAAATCGCTTAGCTATTGCATAGAGGCTATCTCCGGGTTGCACTCGGTATATAATGGGCTCCGGCTTTCGGGGTACTTTTAGCTTTTGACCGATCTGCAGATTGGTTTCGGTTAATGCATTCAAACTTACTATGTCTTCCATGGAGATACCATGTATCTTAGCGATAGTATATAGAGAATCTCCTTGTTGAACTGTATAATAGCTGAAGGTTTGTACCTCCTGCAATAGCTGGAAGGTTTGGGGTCCGGCTATGCCATCAGGTTTTAGGCCATGAGCCCTTTGAAGTTCCTTCACAGCCTTCTGTGTACTGGTGCCATAGCGCCCAGTCGCTTCTTCGAGTAACCCCATATCCATGAGCTTCCTCTGGAGCCAGAACACATCCTCACCCCAGCTTCCTAGGGCCAGTGTTCTTTGGCTCAATGGTTCCGCGTAGGAGATTAGGCTCGTCGCCAAAAGGCCGAATATACACAACATCGATAGCAAAAATAAGCGTGTTCGCATACTAATCCTCCCCTGGCATCAGCGCTAAGGCCGTGTCGTTGGGCCAAGTGCCCGGAAAGATGGCCTTGGTTTAGAGGGCCATATGAATGTATTCCCGCACCGGGCGCCGAATCCTGCCTCTATGTATTGTAGCATTCTGTATGGTAATATAAAGTAGTGGAATGGATTCTTGGGCGACTGCTGGGACAGAGGCTGTGGAGAGGAGTAACTCGATGGGTGCAGAGCTTTGGAGGGTGACTTTAGTGGGCCTTCTTACCGGTGTTATCGGGACAGGCCTAGGAGGTTACATTATAGCTGTTATAGGCAGGCCAGAAAAGCGGGTTCTAAGCTCTATCCTTGGCTTTTCCGGTGGCATCATGTTGGCTATTATCTTTGTCGATCTAGTACCGGAGGGCATGGAAATAGGTGGCGTTACCAGTACATTTCTGGGATTGCTTCTCGGTGTAGCACTTCTGGCACTATTGGATTTTTTCTTACCTCACACTCATTTTTCCGGCGAGCAGGATCAAACGGCTCACTATGTTCGGATGAGTGTTATCATGGGTTTGGGTATTGCCATGCACAACTTGCCTGAGGGAATGGCTATAGGGGCCGGTTACGCTGTATCGGATCTTACCGGATGGCGGCTGATGATAACCATGTTAATCCAAAACATACCGGAGGGGATGGCTATGGCAGGTCCCATGGCAGCAGCGGGAGTTGGCTGTTTTAAGTGTGTATCCATCACAGCCATTGCCGGCATACCCATGGGGGCGGGGGCTTGGTTAGGTGCGGTTATCGGCAATGTATCTCCTGTGTCTCTTGCCGTCTCTTTAGGTTTTGCTGCCGGTGCCATGCTTTATATCGTCTTCGATGAGCTGATACCTGAAGCACAGGCTCAAGCTGAAGGCCATAGCGGTACTTTTGGTGCAGTTCTAGGAGTTATTGTAGGGATTGCTCTTTTGGCCTACTTGGGCTAGGCGAACCCAGTCTTTAGTGAAAGGGGAAGACCCCGTGGCTCGAAGGATCCATAGGGTCTTCTTGTTAGAGAAGAGGCAAAGGGTTGCACTGACATGCTCATAGATCCAGTTTCATATCGCCATCTTTGATCCAATCTATCCGCCGCAACAGCTCCGCAAATACATAGGTCAATATTGCCGGCAAGAAAAAGTGCAAGAGCAGAATTTGGGGCCAGACTCCCGTACCCATGGTGGCGATGGTGCCGATTTGACCAACCAAACCACTTGTGCCCATGCCGGCACCGGTGGGGATATTCTCCATATAAAAGACCCGGGTGGCCAACGGACCTAGTATGGCGCTAGCTAAAGTTGGAGGAATCCAGATCCGGGGATTTCGCACTATGTTTGGCACCTGCAACATTGATGTGCCCAGGCCCTGGGCTAGAAGTCCGCCGATTCCGTTTTCCCTATAGCTCGCTACCGCAAATCCAATCATTTGAGCACAACAGCCCACAGTTGCCGCGCCGCCAGCAAGGCCGCTCAAACCTAGGCTAATGGCTATGGCGGCACTACTAATAGGTGCGGTTAAGATCATCCCCATAAGAACCGATACCACGATGCCCATAGGAATGGGGTGGAGCCGAGTAGCCTCGTTAATCACGGCTCCGAGGGTGGTCATGAACCAAGATACACTAGGGCCAACGAGCTCCCCTGCCAGTCCTCCTACCAAGATGGTCGTTACAGGCACCAAGATGATATCTATCTTGGTCTTGCCGGCTATCCGCTTCCCCATCTCAGCCCCGGCTAGGGCAGCGATCAGTGCTCCAACGGGCTCCCCGATCCTAATCAGGGCTGGGGACCCAGGACTAAGGGTGATGGTACCTGCTCCGATTGCTCCCGTCACTGCCGAAGCGTATAGCGCCAGAGGAGGCGCTTTTATGCCCCCGGCGACTGCTACTCCAATAGCGGGGCCCATCAGCAGTTTGGCCAGTT
This sequence comes from Bacillota bacterium, assembly GCA_012518905.1. Taxonomy (GTDB): domain Bacteria; phylum Bacillota; class Limnochordia; order DTU087; family DTU087; genus JAAYRF01. The sequence continues at coordinate 5,195 of JAAYRF010000214.1, forward strand.
GCCCAAAGCGGACAACCATATCAGCCTGCACTAGATTCCCCACTTGCTCCATGATAACCCCGACTATCAATGATGCGAACAGACCGAGGGCCATGGCATTCAGTACGTTAGCTATGTAACTGAGGATGGAGCTGCGTCTACTGCCACTAGCCCCGGGAGGGCCCTGTGCCGCTGTTTCTTTCTCATTGCCATTCCATGGCGACGGTGATGTACGATTCTTTGTCATCGCGTCTGCTCCTTCCCAAAGGATGTCTATTTCCATAGAGACTAAGGCCGAATTTAGGGTCCTCAACGGGGCTCCAAGAGCCTTTCTCTCATACAAACTATTAGAGTGATTCGGAAACATTCCCGTGAACTCCTTTCGCCTTGGGATCTTTATCTGTTCTTATCATGAAATAATGGCAGCAACAGCTGAAGGAAGTTACTGTCATCTATCTTACAGAGGAATGGTGGGTCTTACCATATAATTAAACTTATGAGACTCTGATCGAGGAGGTATGATCTTGCAGTATCGCAAGTTCGGCACTACAGGAGTTGAAATATCGGCGTTGGGCTTTGGCGCTATGCGTTTGCCCGAGATAGAGGAAAAGGATGGCACCTTTAGGATCGATGAAGAGGTGGCGTTAGCTACCATCACCCGAGCTTTCGAACTGGGCGTCAATTATATCGATACCGCCTACGGCTACTGCCATGGTAATAGTGAAATCGTAGTGGGCAAAGCCCTGAAGGGCTGGAGAGATAAGGTTTATCTATCGACCAAAGTACCCACTTGGATGGTAAAATCTACCGGTGACTATCGCCGGCTATTGGAAGAACAGCTTCGGAAGCTAGATGTCGAGTATATTGATTTTTACCATTTTCATGCCCTAGACAAAGAGCGATTCGAGAATACAGTTCTCAAATATGATCTTCTGGACGAGGCACAGAAGGCCAAGGATGAAGGCCTAATTAAGCACATTTCCTTTTCGTTCCATGACGAGCCGAAGGTTCTGAAGGAGTTGGTGGATGTAGGTATTTTCTCCTCCTTACTTTGCCAATATAACCTTTTGGATAGGGCCAATGAAGAGGCGATAGCCTATGCTCATTCTAAGGGATTGGGAGTAGTCATCATGGGGCCTGTAGCCGGTGGGCGACTCGCAGTATCTTCCAAGACGATTCAGGAACTCTTGGAGGGACGTCAAGCGAGCACCCCCGAATTAGCCTTACGTTTTGTCTTGGCTCATCCCGGGGTGAGTTGTGCGCTCTCTGGCATGAACACAGTGGAAATGGTGGAAGAGAATGTAAAAGCAGCTTCGCTGGAAACACCTCTTGCCGCCGATGAGTTGCAGCGGATCAATCTAGCCCTAGAGGAGAATGAGCGTCTGGCGGATCTTTACTGCACCGGTTGTGATTACTGTATGCCCTGTCCCCAGGAAGTTAATATCCCACTGAATTTCCGCCTGATGAATTATCACAGAGTCTATGGATTAACGGAATATGCTAAAAACCAATACCTAAAGATTGGTACCACAGAGGAGCTCAAAGGAAAGAAGGCCGACGAGTGTATTGAGTGCGGCCAGTGTGAAGATAAGTGCCCACAGCATATAGAGATTCGCAAACAACTACGGGAGACCGCTTTGGCACTAGGCTAGAGACTTCCTATTTGATGCATAATGGCGGCTCTTGCCGCCACTTTTTATCTTGCGCAGGCGTAACACAAGGAGGCTATTATTGGAGTAGTCTAGACAGATTAGAGGAATAGTGAGTGTGGTACATAATAACAAAGTAGTCTATTAGAGCAAGCGGAACATGGTGCTGGTATAAGATTGTGCTAGGCTCTGACCCGCCGAGGATGTGTGTAGGTGAAGTGGACAGCGAAATTGCCGCTTCAATACAAAGGAGGATGCACCATGCTCATAGGTTTGCTGTCTGTTGTAGAGGGCAGAGAGCGAGCCCAGACACTGACGCGGTCTTGGCCAGTAGTTATTGCTGCTGCTAGTTTGGTGTTGGCCGGATCGACAGGGATAGCATCAAAAGTAGCATGGTCACCATCCCACTATTGCTGGCAGCATTCGTTCCTGGAGCTCATTACGCTAAATGCCTCAATCTTTATCTTCCTAGTTGGCTGGTGTGCTGGCACAGAACGACAGACCCTAAGGGGTCTGGTACTTAGCATGATATTTCTGATAGCTGGCTTACTTAGCTTGTTACATGTGCTTTCGTTGCCGGGAATGCCCGCCTTCATTACGCCTAACACTCTTAACAAGGTGCTTCTTTTTGGATATGCTTCCCGTCTGATTGTTCCTCTGGGTTTGCTTTGGGCTGCAGGGTTGCCTATTCGTCGTATACGCAATACTACCCGGTGGTTTTCTCTCTGCCTTAGCTTGTCAATTGTCATCGGGATTACCATCCTTATCCTACTTTACGAACCGAGTTTGTCCCGCTACCTTACCCTAGAGCCCCGATTTCGCCGTATGCAGCTTACGGTGGGGTTGACCATCATCGCCCTCTTGGTTGTGCTTCTGTTTTGGCGCCGTTCTGCTCCTATATACCAAATGTTTCAGAATAGATCCCGAAGGAACGTTATTAATGCCCTGTGCATATGGATAATCAGTGAAATATCTTTTATGTCCATGCGTACATGTGGCGATATGTATGACGTGCTCGGTCACATATATAGATTTATAGCCTATAGCCACATATGTCGCAGTCTGTTAATATCCTCCACGAGGCGCTCGGAGCGAAGGCTCAGGAAGGTGCGGCATAGTATGCGCAAGACCAGACACTTTCGCCTTTTGGGAGGTTTGGCTGGGAGTCTGGCCCACGAACTGAAAAATCCCTTGGCAGCCATTCGAGCCTCGGCCCAGCTTTGTGGCATCCTAGATGACCCAATCACCAGACACCAATTGACGAAGCGTATAGAAGATGAGGTTGATCGCTTAAGCGAACTCATAAGTATGACCGCAGAGATGGGTTGGGGAAGGCCGAAAACTTGGGATTTGCTGGACATGGAAGAGATCATTTTGGAGATCGTAGCACTTTGGTCAGCTGAACTTGAGGAGTCAGGCATAATCACCCGGCTGGATATAGGGGATGGATTACCTCGTATTCAGGCTTGCCGTAATCTAATATACAGGGCCCTGACCAATATCGTGCTTAACGCAGTGGAAGCTATGCCTCTTGGGGGTGATTTGACGATTCTCGTCGGGCTAGATAAGGGGGCAAAGTCCGTGAAAGTGGTGATTGGTGACACTGGTCCAGGTATTCCCGATGAGATCAAAGACCACTTATTCAAAGAAGCCCTGACCACGAAGGCAAAAGGCACAGGGCTCGGATTGATGATTACCCATCAAATTATTGCTGAGGTTCACAAGGGACGGATTACCTTTGAGACAGAAAAGGGAAAGGGCACCAAGTTCATCTTGAGGCTGCCCATCACCCAGGCGGAGGACGACTCTC
>JAAYRF010000215.1 GCA_012518905.1 Bacillota bacterium
TATCGACTTCAGCGCGCAATGCTTGGCTTAGCTCATCAACACCGGCCTCCAGACCCTCTATACGAATGGATAGTTCTGTATCCCGTTGGAGACTGGCGTCCTGCCATACGATCAGCTTAGATTCAACATTGTCCACCTGTACAGATGCATCGGCTAACTGAGTCTCGATGCGCTTCAACTCACTCTCCAACTCAGCGTCCTTTGCCTCCAATTCTGACTGGAGTAGGCTCAAGGCAGCCTCTCTCTCAGCGAGGCGTGTCTGCACCTTTACTCCCACAGCCTCTTCGAGGGCAACAAGGGACTCGCCGTGCACAGCTAACCAGCGGGTATGTTCCTTCAGAACGTTACCGTGTTCGTCTACCGTTGCACTTGTTTTGGCTAGCTCGGCTTCAGCAGCCTCGAGGCTGATTCCTTGAGCGATCAATTCGTCTTCTGCGGCTGTTAGTCGAGCTTCCTGTTGATCAACTCGTTGCAGCAATGCTGCATCCGCAGCCGCCAATTCGTCTTTTGCTTTGGCAATCTCAGCCATAATTGATGCTGCCTGCTCCTGAGAAGCTTGACGCAGGGCGGCATCCTCTTGCTCCATAGTGTCTATAACCCTGGTAATGGTATCGTCCATTACCTGGACTCGTTCTTGGGTGTCGGCCATTGCTACTCCGAGGGTCTCTCGCTCATTGTACCAGCGTACCAACTCGTCCCGGAATTCTGTGGAAAGCTTTCGCAAAAGGTCCAAATCAGCTTGGGTAACTCCCAGCTGCCCTTTCTCCATCTCAATCAGAATGTTACCAACTACCGAGGCCAAGGTGTACCGATCAACTGGTTTTTGACCTTGGAAGGTTCCGTCCTCAAAGACACCTAGATAGCCCTCTTGGACCAGCTTCTTTACACCCTGGTACGCCCAATGGCTTTCAGGGACATCACTCAGCTGGACTTCTGCAGCTAATGCTGCCTGACTCACCAACAATACCACCATGATGACTGTCAATGCTGTGACCTTTTTCCAGAACTTTGATGCCATTTTGCCTCCGCCCCCTGTCAATTTCTCCCTAAGGTTTTTGCTTACCCCGACATGAGCTACTTGCTCACATGGACCGGCAATTCTGCCGTGCCTAGCTCGACAATCTGACCCCCGCTGGTTGTAAACCGGGCAGAATCCAAATAGACTGTTCCGTGACCCTCATCTACGGCTAATAGACGCAAGGCGCATAGACTGCCGGTCAGGCGAGATGCCTCTATCTGGGCAGGGTGGTGAATCCGTACCCACACTAGTCCCAGTTCGGGATCAATCTCTACCTGCATGGGAATTCTGCTTCCCGTCCTTTCCAAGTATGGCGCAAACACTTGCCCTGGCTCGACGCCGAGGCGGCCTCCCACAACCTTTAGAAGGTTGACGGGGTAGCGTAGAACAAGCTCTGTCTCCTTTACGTTCCGAAGGTTGTAGCCTTGCACTATTACCTTGTAAGGTGTACCCCACGTTATGTTCCCACTGCCATCCTCTGCCTTCAGCGCAACCAGTTGCGGCAACTGAGGAATGCTGATAAAGCCATTTGCAACCTGGGGGTCAGTGGCTCCTGATTCTGTTCTTACTGAATAGGGTAAGTTATCGCTAGCCACATCCGTAGGAGTGATGAACCATTGCACCACCCTGGATTCATCAGGGCCGATATCGCCGGCTAGCTTAAAACGGGTTTCCCCAGGTGCTAGCTGCAATCCTAAGGGTGCCTGCCATTGAGCTTGTACCCACGGGGCTTCCATCTGTCCGACATTGTGAATGGTAGCTCGCACGGCAAACGGAACTGGCTGTAAACTTCCATCTTCGATCATCAGATAGGGAGGTCCAGATACGTGGACCTGTAAGCTAGCCGGAGTTACTATCTTAACCTGCCGCTTTACCTGGTTAGGTTCACTATTAGCCGCCTCTATGCGTACCTGGTAGCTGTACTCCCCTCGAGCCTTCTCATCCACTTCTACTTGCCACGAGATTTGTACCGACTCACCAACGGCCAAGTTGCCGATTCTAGCCACAGGCTCCTGACCCGGTGCCAACGCAAGACCTGGAGGAAGCCAGATGGCTGCCCTTACATCCCGAGCCTCACCCTCGCCGGTATTCTCCACATACGCGACAACTGGGAAGCGGCTGCGCCCATCTTTAGATTGTGTAACTACGGCTGGAGAGGTGACTCCCAAGGATAGCTTGCCCGGGGCAATAGTTATGCCACCTAGACCGTAGTAAGTAACCCAAGTTACGCTTTCATCGGGCTCTAGTAGTACTGGATCCCAAAACATGGCTAGAGCTGAATCAAGTTCGAACTCACCTTTGCGCAAGAAGATGCGTTCAGGCTGGAAATCAAATTCCCATAGACTCTCAGCTAAGACACCCCAGTTGGTGAAATATACTCGATCTGGGGTAGTAACACCAGGGCCCTTGAGCGTTCCCTGAGACATCACTTCTGGGTCGGATAGGGAGTCAAAGGCCTGCCAAAAGTCAGGCATAGCATCCCTCCGAAAGAGAGTATCTGTCGTCACTGCCCGTTCTCTTATCCTAAAAGGAGCTCCGTCATTGGCCCCCAGCATGGTATCTAGAAGCAATCGCATGCCGACTCTGTGAGCTGTTGTATCTCGGTTAGTCAACTTGTAGGCAATGCGAGCGGTATCCTTCAAGCCCGTTGTGCTACTCCGGGTGAAGCTGAGCATTTGCTCTGCTTCCACAGGTCCAAGTTGGCAGACCGTTCGCACCATGGCTCCATCTACCGACTCCGGCTCGACAACTATCGTGCCGAAAGGTCCCTGGCGGCCCGCAGATGTCTGTGTGGGGCCTCCAAAGACGAAATTCTTGCCATCTATCTGAATAGTTGTATATGACGTCCACGGGTCCGCCATTCCATAGATTAGCGGTTTGTTCTCATCTCCGGTTCGATCCGGATCGCCTCCCGTTGTGTTTACCGAGAACCGACCCGTATTTTCCTTGCCTGCATTGACAATGATTGCTATATACTCATTGGCGATTATCACATTGCTTCCGGCATTCTGAGTGGCAGCATAAGCCGTTGTCACACCAAGGCCTAATGCCACCAGTAGAATCAAGCCCACTATAAGCCAACGCCGCATCAATCACCAGCCTCCCTACTAGTCTCCGTTCTAGACAGGCACCCGAGCGTCAGTTGCTGCCTATATCGGTAGCGTACTTGATACCTTCATAGAGAATCGTCACGTCAAACCGGGGTGGCCCAGTGAAGACCACAGTCACGGATAGCACGTAATCTTCCAGCAAGGGCTCCATCTTCCAGGCATTCTCTATTGTAAGACGTGCTACCTGATCAAGATTCTGTACCCCAGACGATTCTCTAACGACAATGCGGTTCGCTTGAGTGGAGCCTTTAGGGACATAAACATCAAGCTTCACTTGGCCAGCTGCTCCCTCGTTAATAGCGTTCTTCGGATATGCAATCTGCCCTCCACCAGCAACTACGCTCCCGGCAGCGGGAAGTGGTGGTGGCGGTGGTGGAGCTGGCTCTGATTGCGGTGTACTTTGTCTGGCTGTGGAGTCAACTTCAGTCCCGCCCATAGGTTGTTCCTCGGAGCCACCCCCTCCTACGGCGACTTCTTGTCCACGATCACTAGTGAGTAGTGTCTCATCGTCGTGACCAGTGTCCATAACATCCTTTTGGGTGTCCTCCACCGGTAGTGGAGCTTCCCCGGGTTCGGGCTCTGGTTTAGCCTGTGTTTCTTGCACTATTGTCGTTGGGGCCTCCTCCTTAGGAGCAGGCTCTTGTTTAGATGCTTCCGGTTCTATCTCGACCTTAGCTTCAATATCCTCTTTGGGAGTTGGTTCTTTAGGGGGAACCTCTTGTTTAACTCCATCAGCGGTCCCCTCCGATGGTTGCCTGGTAACCCGGGCTTGTGGTGATGGTTGATCTGTTTCAATCGGCAAGATGGTAACAATCCCGCCGTTACCTCCAAAAAGCACCCCGGGCCCCACAGCTATCTCCCATTGGGGATACAAAAAAATAAGTAGAGCGTGGAGGATGAGGGATACCAACACAAAAACTCCCAGAGATCGCTCCGATTCATCGGTTATGAACAATGCCACCCACCTCCCCAAGCTCGTTTTTCATCATCGCGGCTTTAGTTGCCCGCAGGGTTTCGGGGATGTACAGCCAAGCCAAAGCGGTACCCTCCTACTTGCCGGATATCATCTATGACCCGAACTACATGGTCATATTTCGTATTCTTGTCTGCTTTGATTACTACAAAAAGGTCAGGCCTGTTCTTAATAGTCTTGCCAACCTCGGTCTTGAGATTTGCCGAAGAAATCTGGCGGTCACCAAGAAACATCCGTCCATCGGCTGAGATGGAGACAACAACTTGTGTCGGAGCCTGCCGATCAGAAGTCACCGATTTTGGTAACTCCAAGTTAAGACCGGCAGGATGGGTACGAAATGTCGTAAAAAGCATAAAAAACACAAGGATAAAGAAAATAACATCGATCAGAGGTACAATCTGAACGTTTGGTTTGCTACGAGGCCGCCGCTGTACCAACATCAGATTTCACCCCTTGTCTCCAGAATAGCCAAAAGCTCCGAAGAACGTTTATTGATATCCACAACCTGCCGATCAATGAGGCTAGATAGGTATGAATAGATGAGCATGCCAGGGATCGCAATGATTAGGCCCACTGCTGTAGTAATCAGGGCTTCGGCAATACCAGTACTAATTCCCAAGGGATCCTCCATTCCGCCCACTGCCGCGATCACCTGAAAACTCTTGATGATTCCTGTAACTGTACCGAGCAACCCCAACAGGGGTGAAACAGTCACCAAGACATCCAGCATACCTAAGCGTCTTTCCATCTTGAAAAGCTCCTCTTGGGCAACCTCTTCCAGACGCTCTCGAATGTGCTCTTTATCTTTATCATAGTGGGCTATGCCAGCAGCCAAGACGGCGGCAACCGGCCCTCTGGTCTTCTTTGCTATCTGCATGGCTTCCAGGATCTTACCCTGCTGAAGCGCCAACTTGATATCATCCATGAGATCTTCGGTATCGACTCGGCAACGCAACAGATAAAACAGCCGTTCTAGGACAACTGCCAACATCAACACCGAGCAGAGTAGTAGCGGAACCATTACTGGACCGCCCCGAATTATCATATCTAGCATAGTATCTACCTCCACCCATCCCCGTTTATTGGATAAGACTATTCGACAACCAGCTACCATATCCTGCCTAGTGAACTTTTACAGAATTTGCCTTAGGAAAGCTTTGGTGCGTTCTTCCACCGGGGCCGCAAACAGTTGATTTGGTGCTCCGTCCTCCACAATCCGGCCTTCATCCATGAACACCACTCGGTCGGCCACTTCCTTGGCAAACCCCATTTCGTGGGTGACCACAACCATGGTCATCCCTTCCCTTGCGAGACCCTTCATTACGTCTAGGACTTCCTTGATCATCTCAGGATCAAGGGCAGAGGTAGGCTCATCAAATAACATTATCTTCGGACGCATGGCCAAGCCTCTGGCAATGGCAACTCGCTGCTGCTGCCCACCCGATAGCTGATGGGGGTAGCTATTAGCCTTTTCATTAAGCCCTACTTTACGAAGAAGGTCATAGGCGATAGTCTGGGCCTCAGATTTTGGTAGGCCACGAACCTTTCGGGGAGCTAGTGTAATATTGTCCAGGACGGACATATGCGGGTATAGGTTGAATTGCTGAAACACCATACCGATCTCTGTACGGACCTTGTTGATATCAACTGACGGTGAGTAGATATCAACACCATCGATGATGACCTTGCCGGACTGAATCTCCTCCAGCCTGTTCATGCAACGAAGAAAGGTGCTCTTGCCCGAGCCACTTGGACCAATGACTACTACGACTTCCCCTGGATATACTCGCTGATTGATGTCACATAGAACCTGAAAATCCCCGAAAAACTTGTTTACATTTTGAAACTCAATAATCGGCTCTTTCACAGTTTGCACAGCCTTCCTGGAGTACCCTTCCCGGAATTTCCCCCTTTGGCAATTTCGACAGTGAGCAAAACAAATCCTGCCGACTCGATGGAGGCGAGACAAAGAAGCCTAGTGGAATAGGTCCATAATACCAGGACATGCTAGATAGGAACCTTTGATAAGTAAGA
>JAAYRF010000216.1 GCA_012518905.1 Bacillota bacterium
AGACTTCCATCCAAGGCTATAGGGGCATAAGCCACCTATCAGCTCTGCCCCTATAACCAGCACAAAGTCCATAAGCTATCTAGCTAACTGCGCCGAAGCTCTTAGAACTCGGTTTTACCAAAGATCACAGAACCTAGGGTGAATAGGTAGAAATTGCCTTCATCACTAAGGCGGCTGGCGTTTGCATCTACTCCGGCAGTCTTGGCAAAGACTTCTTCAACTGCCTCCAAGTCGGCAAAATCCAGGCCATCTTCGATGGCGGCCCGAGCTAGTTCTACTCCGGCCTCCACAGTCATCATATTAAAAGATACACCCCAGGTGGCAAACCTGCCAGCCCCACCCTTAGCCACCACAGCATCATCGATGGTCTTGAGGATAGCGTCCATGTCACCTTTGATATCTTCAGTAATGACTAATCCTAGGGCTCCAGGGTAACCATGGGTTGGGCTAGGACAGCACTGCTCTGGGAAGATAGCTCCTGTGTCTAGAGCTTTGATAATCAAAGGTTCCTGCATACCACAGTTGGTGCTAAACAATGCGATATCTTGGCCGTGTTCAGCTACCTGGCGGGGTACATCCTCCAAAACAAACTGCTGGGCGCCTGGAAGACCTGCATCGCCCATGGGATCCGGTGCGGTAACTTCGACAAACTCTAGTCCCAGCTTAGTCGCCTCGTCCCTCATGATGTCCCGTCTCTCAGCCAAGAGCTCCATGGACATGTGGCGGGGGAAGGAGTAGTGAAGAAACTTCTTTGCTCCCATATCAGCAGCCAATTGGATGATGGTTCTACCACGGGCATACTGGTCTGTCTCTAAAACAAGATCGGCAGTGGCCTCCACCAAAGCAGGGTCCTCATGGGGAGCGCCGAGAATGAACTTCACATCCGGCCGTAAGTCTTTTACCTGCCGTATAGCAGCAACGGTACCAGGTACAGCCTGGGAAATGACAATAGCCTTTACAGAACGGTCAGAAGCTAACTGCACAATCTGCGCAATAGTGGTCTCCTGTTCTTGCATAAAGTTATCAGGATAGATGGCGTGCTTGATCATGTCGCCGTATTTGGCTACAGCATTCTCTGCACCTCGATACTCATCTTCACCTTGAGATACAGTACCGGTAACTACACCGATCTTGTAATCGGCAGCCATCGCCATACTGCCCATTGTCAGCAGCATCATAAGAATAAGTACTGCAGATACAAGCCTCTTCATTAAATAGCCTCCTCATATACTGTGCTAGGCACAGAATTCTCCTTGATTCCAGGTCACTTCTAGACCCGTTGGATACCAATAAACGCCTCGCCCTTTGTCATCTCCTCCCCCTTAGATATTTGTGTACCCTCGGGTCCTGTCTTGCTCCTCGTACAGGGCCAGAGGGCACCTTGTTTGCAGTGGTGATCTCAATCCTGCATACTTAACCTCTAATTCTATTCGTGTTGCTCATTTCCTGCATTCCCGTGATACTTTTTGCCTAAATGAATCATTTGCCAAAGCGATATGAACGATATCCGTCTCAAAATCTAGCATCATGTATACAATACACAAGATCCTACTAAATGTGCCAAGCCCGGCAGA
>JAAYRF010000217.1 GCA_012518905.1 Bacillota bacterium
AAAATCTCAACTCCAGGATAGGTGGTATCCGCATCCTTATGATTCTTCTTAAACCTGATCCGGTACTGTCCCTCGCGGCCTGCTCGAATATCTTCATACCGGCCCACCCAAGCGACGAAATCTCCCCAACTGGGGCTAACATGGGTGGTATCCCGGAATACAACAATGAGGCGACCATCGGGCAGGTATCGAGCCACATGACGGTCTCCAGTAAGGGCTCCGGGAAGCTCTCGGGGCTTAGACCACGTCTGGCCGTAGTCTTGGCTGAAGCAGACGAATGAGTTAAAGACCCGGCTGTTTTCCCTAAGCAGTAGTGCCATCTCCTTCCCATCGGGAGACATGAGTGCACCTGCCTCACAAAGATGAGCCTCGGGATGCTCGGTGACTACCCGCGGGGAGCTCCAAGTCAGGCCGCCATCGGTGCTGGTAACTGCATAGATTCGCATGTAGCTGTCGTCCTCGGTGGGCGGCTCGGTCCTTCCCCCTTGGCCCTTTTGGAGAAGTCGATTATCATCATGAAAGAATGCTATATAATGCCCTTTCTCCTGCAACGGGAGCATGTCGCTCATCGCGACAATTCCACCAAAATCTCCAATGGGTTCCAGCTCAGACCAAGTTTCGCCATCATCTTCAGAGACCGACATGCGAATAGGATAAACACCAGAAAACAACACTAATCGCTTCTGGCCCTCAGCATCTGTCACTGGATAGATGGTGGGAACTTCCTTCGATGTAGACCAACTCTCCGGCGTTGGTAAGCGGTCGGTCCAGGTCAGGCCACCATCAAAGCTCTTCTTCATCACTATGGCACCCCGACCATGCCCTTTAGGGTATACGGCAATCATGGTTTTCTTGTCGTCTAGAAGGACAGTAGTGACATGACCTAGATACTGCCCCGGTTCTCTATCTACCACAACCTGCCTATGCTGCTCTTCATCGAGATCAAAGAGGGGGATGGAATAACCCCTACGCACGCTTGGGAGCCCTCCTGTATATGCAGACACGGTTTTCCCTCCTGTGGTGTCTTTCCGAGACATCTGTCTCACTTAAGACCGTTTTATAGCTAACCCAGTTCCTCTAGAATACGCTGTATCATTGAGTTCAAAACCTAATAAGACTAGCCAACGACGTCTGACCGATTGCTCTTTTCTACAACCGATCTGTATCGTCTGTAAGCCAATCTAAAGAAAACTGCGCCAACCGAAGCTCTTCGTAAGGGCCTTCTTCACCTCGTTCATAGAAGCAGAGAATAGTACCATCACTAGCTTTCGCAAGGTCCGAGTAGGCACTTGGCCCCGAGTATAAACATTTCCCGCCATTCCAAGTCTGACACTCATCGTAGCTGATTCGAACAGTCAGCTTTTCCCGCATGGCACTGGCCGCATTGGCAAAGAGGATGCGGCTCTTGCCCCCATCGGATTCCAGCGAATACCGTAGGATGCTGGCTTGACATACAGGATCTACAAGAACTGGATCCAATTCTACAGCACTCCATGTTAATCCACCATCATGACTGTTGGCAATCGCACGACAGTTCTTGCCGTGGTAGCTGCGCATATTGATATGCACCGAACCATCTGCCAGTTCCACTACTTGACACTCATTGGTGTAAGCATCCAAAATGCCCCCAAGCTTCCAGGTCTTTCCATGATCGTCACTGTACACGACATGGGACTGATAGGGGCCAGATTCGCCCTTCTGGGGCTGCAAAACAGCATGGTTACACGGTATGACCAGTCGGCCTGACGACAATTGAATCCCATGGCCTGGGCCATTGGCATACCAAGTCCAATCTTCTCCTTTGAGCTGATGAGTCAGATCTTCAGGTGCAGACCAGTTTTCCCCTTCATCGTCACTAGTTGTAAGCAACACCCTACGGGGGGCCTTTCCCTCTAGTATGAGCCCTTCGCCACCTTCTCCCTGATTCCAATTTAGGTGTAGGAAAATGCGGCCGGTGCTTCTATCCTGAACAGGACAAGGATTGCTAACAGTATTACCTTTCCCAGACACGATAACCCTAGGCTGTTCCCATGTGACACCAGAATCCAGACTACGGGTCATCAAGATATCAATATCGCCAGCATCAGATACGCTATGGCGTCGACCTTCACAGAAAGCAAGAATCGTCCCACTGTCGGTAGTTAATAAGCTTGGTATCCGATATGCTGCATAGGCACCCACTCCTGCTTTAAATAGCGTCCTCTCACGGAACATGATACCAATCCCTTTCGCGTTTAGATGCTAAAGGGGGGGAGGGCCCCCCCCAGCCAGGATAGCATGATCTATCGATCCAGCCAGAACTGCTCGGGATGGAACCCGCCTTCCATTCCGTAGGGACCCCCATAGAGCCAATCGCTGGGAGCATTCCGGAAATCATTATGAACAATGGCTACAGTTGGCTTGGCTCGACCTGCAGCATTAATGATCCAGACATTATCTGCGTGAATCTGCATCATCTTGCGTCCTAGTTCGTTACGGGCATCAGCATCTACTGTACCCTTATACTCCTCCCACAGTTCCATGAGCTCCAGTACCTCTGGTATAGGTTTCTCGCCGGTGGCACCACCGCTAGAGATCCACTGAGCCCAAAGCGGTGCCCATGCAGGCCATCCGGTCAGGTTGAGGGAACTGCTACCAATCATGAGCGGGTGTGTCATGAACCCTTGGGTAACTACCTGATGCTCGTTGGCATCTACCCGGGCCCACCATAGAGCATTTTCCCGGACCTGCACTACAGTAGCTACGCCAACATCGCGCCAGTACTTCTCTACCATTTCAGCTACATCCACCCACACGTCGGGCTGACGTGCTTCGATGGTGAGCTCAAGACGCTTACCATCAGGACGGAGTCGCCATCCTTCTTTATCCACCTCGAGGCCCATTTCATCTAGAAGTGCCTTGGCCCTCTCTGGATCATACTCCGCATAAGCCTCGGCAAAGGCATCCTCATAGAAAGGAGATGGCTCGGGAATAGTTGCCTGCCTTGGATCTGCCAAGTCAAAGAAGAATAGGTCGTTGAGCTCTTCCCGGTTTATGGCCACTGACATGGCTTGCCGGAAACGAGGATCACGGAAGATCTCCCGTAGGACGGGATCCTTGACAGTCTGGTTGAACATCATCGCTGGTTCTGTTGGGAATACGCCCGGCAGCAAGTATACACGATAGTTGCCCCGTTCTCGATTCTGCATGTACAGAGGATAGTCAGCAAGATTACTACCTACTGCCTGCATCTCAGATTCTCCTGCAATTACCCGGAGAAACGCGATTTCCCAATCGGATGTATAGTAAACTGCCACGCGATCTAGATACGGAAGCTGTTTACCTTCTGGGTCCACTTTCCAGTAATATGGGTTGCGTTCTGCCCTTAGCCCCTCAGCTCCCCACTCACGGGTCAGCTTCCAGGCATAGAGAACGGGCAGATCTGTGTTTGTCTGGACGTTAGTGAGATTACCATACAACTGATACCAAGCCTCAAAGCCAGCCTCTTGGACTAGGGCTGTTAGCTCGTCTTCATCAACGTACTTGGGGTGGAACTGTTTGAGGTAGTGCTTCGGTGCAAACACCTGAGTCCCACTGCACGCTAGCTGCTCTACGAACAGAGCGTAAGGAGAATCAAACTCAACGGTGAAAGTATAATCATCCACCGCAGTGAATACTGGTGGGTTATCACCGGTTCTAATCCAAGTCGGTATTGCTGGAGTGAGCTCCTTGTTGAGTAGAACATCCTCATACCAGAACATGACGTCAGCTACTGTAAAGGGCTCACCATCGGACCATTTGATCCCTTCGCGTAGCCGGAATGTGAACTTGGTTGCATCTTCACTAGCTTCCCAAGCCTCCGCTAGGTTCGGCTCAACAGTAACCCCGTCCGGAGCCCATCGTACTAGTGGCTCGTGGAGCAGATAGCCGTATGTCGCCCAATCAAGATGCCCGTAGCGTCTCCAAGTTCCACCATAGCGTCCCACTTCCTCGATGGGAACTACCACCGCTGGGTTCACCGGCAGACGTTCGCTTACCGGTGGAAGGACTCCCTGTGTAACCAGCTCTGCTAACTCCGGTGCCTCATTGAAGGTAGAGATAGAAACGCCCGAAAGCTTTTCATATGCGTCAAGGTTAAGCTGTGCCCCCGGCTCTGCTGCGGCAGCCAAGCCCGTCACAAGGGTCAGCAGAATGCACCCGACCAGAAAAAGCATACTTAGTCTTTTCCTATTCATCGCTAAACCTCCCAGTTTTGTCTTGTCTACTCACGTTCTCTACAGTGCGTTCTCCCGTTGTGCAGTAATACTCTCCTTATTCGGCGATGACCACCTCCCGATCTATTTGAGAGTTCTCCAACGCCTCAACTACACGGGCACTGGAGTTACAGGCTTATACTTCGGATCTGCTAGACCCGCCTGTCCTCTAAGCACCTAATGGACTATGCCTTTTTGATCACTCCCTTCAAGGGTAGTGTATCTGCATAGTGACAGGCCACAAAGTGCTCGTGAGAAACACCACTCGCCTGTCGTAACTCAGGAACTTCTTCCTTACATCGATCCGAGGCGTACGGACATCGCGGGTGAAAATGACATCCTGTAGGTGGTGCACTGGGATCGGCCGGTTCACCTTTCAGCATTTCGTATTGTTTCTCAACTCTAGGTGATGGCTTGGGAACCGCCGATAACAGTGCCTCGGTATATGGATGCTTCGGATGGGCAAACAACTCCCGTGTATCAGCTATCTCCACAATCTTGCCAACGTACATCACAGCTACTCGATTGCTGATATACTCTACAACACTTAGATCGTGGGAGATGAACAGATAAGTTAAGCCCAACTGCCCTTGCAGATCCTGCAGCAAATTCAGAATTTGAGCTTGCACGGAAACATCAAGGGCCGAGACTGCCTCGTCGCATATCACGAAATCAGGGCCCACCGCAAGGGCGCGGGCGATACCTATTCGCTGGCGCTGTCCACCGCTAAAGGCATGGGGATATCGCACCATATATTCTGGAGGCAATCCCACCTTAGTCATCAGGTCTGCTACCCGATCCGTTAGCTCACTGCCCCTAGCAATATCGTGGGCCAACATCGGCTCGGCAATAATGTCATGAACCTTCATCCGCGGGTTCAAGGAAGCATATGGATCCTGAAATATCATCTGAAGGTGTTGACGGGTGCGTCGTAGTTCTTCTTTCTCAAGCCGGGTGATATCAATGGCCCGGTCATCTTTATAGAAAGTGACTTTGCCCGTCGTAGGCTCAATGGCCCTCAGGATACAACGGCCTGCCGTGGTCTTTCCACATCCGCTTTCACCCACGAGCCCTAGAGTCTCTCCCTTATAAATCGAGAAATCAACGTTATCAACAGCTCTCACTTGACCAACGGTCCTCTTTAAGAATCCGGATTTTATAGGAAAGAACTTCCGCAAACTCTCAACTTTAATCAGTATGTCCTGAGCCATCAGCCGCGCCTCCTTTCCCATAGAGGAAGCAACTCACAGAGTGGTTTTCCGAAATTTTCACCGGTGTCGGTGCCTCGACGTCACATAGGCCCTCAATAAACTCGGGACATCGTGGGTAGAAAGAACACCCTGTTGGAATGTTGTATGGATCCGGTACAGACCCAAGAATTGGCTGTAAACGCTCTATGCCGCTCCCCAGCCGGGGTACGCAGTACATCAAGGCACGTGTATATGGATGCTTGGGATTGTCAAAGAGCTCATTGACCTCGGCATCTTCCACAATGCGCCCCAGGTACATAACGATTACTCTCTGCGCCATTTCGGCGATTACGCCCAGGCTATGGGTAATTAACATAATAGCCATTCCCATTTCCCGTTGAAGCTCCCGCATCAGTTCCAGGATCTGAGCCTGAATTGTAACATCCAGTGCCGTTGTCGGTTCGTCCGCTATGAGAAGCTGTGGATGACAACTTAAGGCCATAGCGATCATTGCCCTCTGCCGCAGGCCACCGCTGAGTCGGTGGGGGTATTCGTCAATGCGCTCTTCTGGCTTGGGAATACCTACCAAACGCAAGGTCTCAACGGCTCTTTCCCGGGCCTGCAAGGCTTCAGCTTTCTGATGAAGTATGATCGATTCCATGATTTGGTTTCCTATCGTATACACAGGGCAAAATGATGTCATAGGTTCTTGGAAAATGATCGATATCTCTTTCCCCCGTATCGCTCGAATCTCTTGGCCGTCACTATCAAGTTTAGCGATATTTACCGGGTCGCCACCTTTGGGATCCGGGTAAAACAGAATGTCACCTTCCACAATCTTCCCCCGTGCCCCTTCGATGCGCAGGATGGACTGCGCTGTGACGCTTTTCCCACAACCACTCTCCCCTACTACACCCAAGGTCTGCCCACGGTGAATATCGAAGGTTACTCCGTTTACCGCCTTAACGGTGCCTTCCTCGGTCTCAAAGTGTGTCTTGAGATTGCGCACTTCCAGTAGCTTGCTCACGCTATCAACCTCCCCAAGACCCGTAAGGATCAGCTGCATCGCGAAGTCCGTCACCCAAGAAGTTGAACGCCAGAACAGTTACGACAACGAAGACCGTTGGCAAAAGCAACCAAGGGTATAAGGCGACGGTCTGTACGTTCTGTGCTTCCTGCATTAGCACTCCCCAGCTAATAACTGGAGAACGCAAGCCTAAGCCCAAGAAGCTCAGGGATGTTTCACCGAGAATCATACCGGGAATAGACAACGTAACAGAAGCAATTATGTGGCTCATGAACGACGGTACCATGTGATGGGTAATAATCCGAATCTCCTTAGTACCGCCGATCTTGGCCGCCATAACGAACTCCTCTTCCCGGAGCGAGATGAATTTGCTGCGAACCACTCTGGCTAATCCTGTCCACCCAATGAGCGACAGAATTATGGTTATGCCAAAATATACACGTAGTGGTGGCCAATGGGGAGGAAGAGCGGCGCTAAGACCCATCCACAGAGGAATCGTAGGTATACTGCGCAGCACCTCAATCAAACGCTGAATCACGGTATCCACTACACCCCCGTAATACCCCGATATCCCTCCGATGATGATTCCGAGAATGAGGCTGAAAAATACTCCAATAAGGCCTATAGATGTGGAAATACGTGTTCCGTATAGGATCCTAGAGAGCATGTCTCTACCTAGCCGGTCTGTTCCAAGAAGAAACACTTTTCCCTCATCGATACCGAAAAGATGGATATCAGTCTCAAATAACCCCAAGAGACGGTACGAATGTCCCCGAACGAAAAATCGAATGGGCCTGACATCCTCCTTGTTAATCGTATGGACACGTTGCAGAGTAACGGGATCCCGCTGACTTTTGTACCCATAGACAAACGGGCGCAATGAGAAACCCTCTTCACCAACAAACCTGAGCCTCTGCGGAGGAGCATATACGAGCCTAGTATTGTGTTCATTGGGGTCGTTTGGTGCCAAAAACTCGCAGAATGCGCCAGTCAAGTAGATACATATGAGAACGACTCCTGCAACCATAGCCATACGGTGTTTTCGGAAGCGTCTCCACATGAGCGTCCATTGCGACGCCACGTATATCTCGTGATCCTTGCTTTCCTGACCTGGGATATTCTGAGTGTCGTCATGGGTCATATCTGATAGCCCCCCTTCTAATCAAACCGAATACGCGGATCAGTCACCGCCAGCAGTATGTCGGAGATCAGCGTTCCGATAACTGTCAGTATGCTAAGCAACATAATGAAGCTTCCTGCCAAATACATATCCTGGCTCTGGAGAGCTCGGAGCAACAATGGTCCCGTAGTAGGCAAGCTCAGCACTACTGAGGTAATTGTTTCTCCACTGATTAACCCCGGAAGGCTCCAACCGACAGTACTTATAAATGGAATGAGAGCAAGCCGAACAGGGTACTTAAAGAGAACCCGCATTTTGGGAACCCCCTTAGCCACAGCAGTAACCACGTAGGGTTTGTTCAGCTCGTCTAGAAGATTCGCTCGCAGTGTCCTAATCAGGCCCGCTGTGCCTGAGGTACCGATAACGATTACCGGAATCCACAAGTGCTTTAACATGTCCCATACCTTTGCCCAGCTCCATGGTGCATCTATGAATTCCGCAGAGAAAAGACCTCCAACAGACTGCCCAAAATACGAATATGCAACCCACATAAGCACCAATGCAAGCATAAAGTTAGGTGTGGCCAGACCAATAAACCCTACAAACGTAGCCATGTAGTCCCCAACTGAGTACGGATGGGTAGCTGAATACACACCTATTAAAAACGCCACAACCCAAGAGAAAAGCATCGTAGCCGCTGTTACCGCCACCGTCAGAGCCAACCGTTCCCAAATCAGTTGATTTACTGGCCGGTTCCACTCAAAAGAAAAACCGAAATCACCTCGTAGGAAAGACTTGATCCATACGAAATACTGAACATAAATCGGCCGGTCTAAACCGTAGCGCATGCGCAACGCTTCAATCATGGCTTGGTCCACTTCTTGACCGGAGGCTTCCAACTGTATCATATAGTTGGTCAGAAAATCCCCCGGCGGAAGCTGCATGATAGCAAAAGAGATAATGGAGATAAGAAAGACAGTAGGTATCATCAAGAGACATCTTCGTAGAACATACCCAGTCACCATATCCCTCCTTCATTCCTACAGTAGTCATACTGAATCGTTAAATCCGTCTAGCCTCCAAAGCATCACTCCAGATTCTCAAGATACCGCTTAACCCTCTTCTCGGCATGGGCAAAATGGTCAGCCATACATTGGCTGGTCCTATCCGGATCTCCGTCTTCAATGGCTTGAATTAACCGAAGGTGTGCTTCATAGTTCTCTCGAAGATCAGTATCCGTCGTAGCTCCTATGCCTGCTTCGTTCATAAACTCTACGAACGTGTTGATTAGCTCCAGCAAGAGGCCATTCCCTAGATCTGAATATAGCTCGTTGTGAAACACGTAATCTACTTCTCGATTGCCAATTACGTCGCCTGTCGATACACACTCTTTCATTGCTGCCAAATATTCCCGCAGTTTTGCCTGCTTATGCTCAGTCAACTCCGTGGCTATGCTACGAACAAATTGGCATTCCAGAGCTTTTCTCACCTCAAGCAGCTCCAGCAACTCTCTAGGGTTGAAAACGATGCTACAAGGTATGTTGCGAAGAATGGTCTGAAAAGAGAAAGCCTGGACAAACATACCTTCACCACGCTTGGTCTCGACAATACCAAGGGCTTCCAAAGCTTTGAGGGCCTCTCGCACAGTTCCTCTACTAATACCCATGGTCTGAGCAAGCTCAGTTTCAGTCGGAAGACGATCGCCTGGCCTAAGTTCGTTTTTCTCAATGAAGTTGCGCAGCTGGGCCATGGCAGCTCGATAGGCTACTTCCACTTTAAGGTTCTTCATCAGGTGCCTCCTTAGGCGCTAACTTGTGCCCGTCGGCTTCCCGACGGATGTGCCAAACAACGGGTCTCATCGAAACTGCCATAACTAGAATACCAGGTTCTTCCTTGCTCATTTCTGTTACATTTTGACGGGCATACCAAGCTCCTGCAATATCTCGCTAGCCTTCTTGACTTCCTCATCAGACGGTGTAAGGAACGGCTTTGTAAGAAGACCGTTACCTATGCCCAATGCCTTCAACGCGGCTTTGATACCGGCATTGTATGTCTGCTCAGTGATAGTTCCATCCCGAACAACCAACTCAGTCAGCTTTAGAAGCCGTTTTTGATATGTCTTATAGGCCGCTAGATCGCCCCTCTTCCCTGCCTGATAGACGTCGGAAAGTAGCTGAGGCATAACATTTGCAAGGCCAACTATAGCACCATCGCCACCACAGATAGCACTTACGCCCACAAGAACATCAGAACCCTGGAAAACCCTAAAATCAGGATCTTTTTCCATAAGCAGCTGGTGAAAACGGGCAAAATCACCACTACTGTCCTTAATACCAGCTATATTGGGATGCTTCTGCAGCTCGAGGATCTCCGTCAGACCCATGGATATTCCAGTAATTCCGGGGTGCTCATACATCACCACTGGAACCTTACTATAGTCTGCGATCTCGGTAAAGTGCATCATGATAGATCTAGGATCAGACAGACCGTAAAAATAGCTGGATGTCACTACAACCCCATCAATGTCATACTGTTGAGCCCGCCGAACTCGTTCCTTCACCCGCTCGGTACCCATATCAGAAACACCGGCCAGTACAGGTACCTGCTTTTTCACTTTATCTACAACGAACTCAATACTCTCTTCCCATATGCTGTCGAGCATGTGGCCAAATTCGCCGGTGCCTGACATGATGAAGACACCATTAACGCCTCCGGAAAGAACATGGGAGACTAGCTTCTCCAATGCTTGCTTATCCAGGGATTCCTTTTCCGTGATAGGTGTACTAAGTGCTACGATGATGCCTTCTAGACTGCCTTGCATTCTTTGATCCCTACCTTTCCGTTATAAGTGGAGCACTTGGGTAATTCGCTATGTTAGATGTCCAACAGCCTTAGAGAAAAACCAGTCTCGGTTTCTCATGTTCGGGTAGCTCCATAAACTTGCGCCTTCTTAAGGGCCACACGATTTGCTTGTTTTATGTCAGATGTCCAACAAATATGCTGTAAAAAAAACGTTGCCGTTCTAGGTCTATTCTACCCTTGATTATTTATTTGACGTGAACCTGCAAATCCCTTCTTTAGTTCCGGAGATTTTTGTGGTCACATGTTCTCTAAAATGAGCGCTCTCGGCGTGACACCCTGCCTTGACTGGGATTCCCGCCCCGATGTTCATTTCTGTGCCAACGGAACTCAGGGCGGGGAATCAATCGAGAAAGCCAAAGCAGGCATGCAGCCACTCTATTCGAAATCTGTGACCTTGCTGATCTTTTGGAACCGGCCGGGCTCTAGTCCTTTCCGTTTGGCCAAGGCTACCCCCAGCAACTCCGGTCCAATAATAGACAGCAATGGAGATAACTCTTCCTCTACGTGGGGCAAGCGAGAAACGAAAAGTCCCTCTGCCTCAGTTACTTGAACGGTAGTATCTGTAATCAGCCAAGTCGGTGAGGCAAACTCCGCTGTATCTTGGGCGAGCCTCAGCAAAAGGTCTGTAGTTCTGCCTTCAGGTGCGAACACCACCATGGCAAGATGAGAACCTGCCGCCTCAATGGGACCATGGCGAAACTGACCGGCACTCAACCCGGCCGCCGGTATCTGAGTCATCTCCTGGGTAATTAGCGCCCCTTGCATTGCACTAATTAGGCCCGGTCCCCGGCCAGTAAATGCTATAGAATCGAAATCACCAAACCGGCCTAAAACTTCACTGGTCTCATCCTGAAGCCTTATCGTTAGCTCATCCATGTGCCGGGCAAGTTGGTTAGCTTGACTAGCTGAAAGTAGCTCCTCACCCAAGACTGCGTCTGCCAGTAGGTGTAAGAGAGAAAGAGTTGCGACAAATGTTTTGGAGGACGTCCCTTCCTCGTGGCCTGCAAGGAGCGGCAAAACTACATCGCCCATGCGTCCCAGGCGGCTATCTTCATTATTAGTAATGCAGATTAACGGTACCGACTGCGGGCGGGCCTCAGCCACCAGACAGGTTTCCGCACTTTCGCCGGACTGAGATATAGCCAACATCACAACGTCACCATCGAGTATCCCCCGTTGGTAATGAAAGAGCTCACTAGCGTCGAAGGTGACGGCCCTAAGCTCAGCTCCATTCAGACGCTGTGACAGGATCTCTCCGGCAAAGGATGAACTGCCCATCCCTACTACGATAGCGATTGACCTAGTGTTGATCAGATCTGCTGCTTCCTGAAGCCGTGGCCTGAATTCGTTCCCATATGACTCAACAACTCTTCTAAGCACTTCCGGCTGCTGACTTACTTCGTCAAGAAAAGTGGGTCTAGCTGTCATTTGGTAACCTCCCAATCGGTTTTGGGGCTAAAACCATACTCACGTGCCCGTATCCGACTCCCAGCAAACTCTAGTTCTTTCGATTTGAACCATGACGGTGCGATATGCTTTTGTGCTCTAGGTTCTGTAGTGGGCGGCTCGGCGGCACATATCTAGTCAGCTACGATCATCCACACTCTTAATATAATTGAAGATTCTCTGTCCGGCTTCCCGTTGCGCATCTGTCGTGGGCTTCATCGGAGCCTTACAACCCCCGATGGGAACTCCGTATTGGGCCGCTATCTCCTTAAGCGTCGGATACAATCCGGCATCTATGACGTCGCTAATGACCACGTTCATATGGTGCTGCATCTTGCGTGCCTTTGCCAAATCATTTGCCCGGACTGCTTCCACCACTTGCTTAGCCCAATGGCCGATTACATTGTATGTGCTGCCAATTGCGCCATCGGTCTCAAGGACAGCAGCAGACAGCAGCATTTCATCATACCCTGAGAGGATCAGTTTATCAGGTAATGCATATCGTAACCGCTCTAGGGTAAAGAAGTCATTGGAAGTAAACTTCAACCCGATCATGTTCGGCATACGCAGAATCTCTTCGATGTCAGAGACATCAAGTTGTACACCTGTTAGCGCGGGGATGTAATAGGCAACTACCGGCAAACGGCTTTTGGATGCAATGGTTCGATAATAATCCTTAATCGCTTCTGAGGAGAATTTGTAGTAGAACGGTGTCACAGCGGAAACCGCATCGTAATCGAGTCCTGCTACGTAATCAGCGAGCTCCAAGGTTTCCTCAAGTACGGTGGACCCAATGTGGGCGATCATATGGATCTCCCCTTGGGCTGCCTCCGCGGCAAGGGAAAATACCTGCTTCTTCGCTTCGGTGGTCATCATAAAGTTCTCACCGGTCGATCCATTTACATAAAGGCCGTCCACGTGACAATTCTCAATATTATGGCGCACCAGAGCATGAACACCCCGCGCATCGACCCTACCTGCTGTATCAAAAGCACCCAGCAGTGCTGAATAAATGCCTTTCATAGTAAAATCCCTCCCTAGGTCTATTTGATTGGGTTAGTGCCAAGTCTGAAATTGACGATACATACTACCATTACTTACACTATGCGGCAGACCATCCTCTCTGTACTAAGTGACATCTCACCCTCACCTGTGCAGGTGGTAAGCAACCCAATATCCTACCATTTACATAGTAGCCATATGTGATAGCCAAGATCATGGTATGCTTTATGTTAGATGTCCAACAACTGACTATAAAAAAAGAATTTCTTTTCTCCCTCTATTTATCCTGTGGTTACCTATTTGACACGAGCTAAATACATCCCTTCTTTTTCTTTCAATTTGTCCAAAATCCATACATGGGCCCCCCGCCCATGGTAGGACGCCAGCTCTCCAAGGCTGCTCAACTATCTTTCATTGACATCATCCC
>JAAYRF010000218.1 GCA_012518905.1 Bacillota bacterium
AAGTAACCAACGACCAGCACTACTTCGTCTACACCCGCGGGTTGCAGGCTATCTAGTATATGACCCAAAATGGGCTTGCCAGCCACGTGTACCAACGCCTTGGGTACCGTATGGGTATGTGGCCGCAGCCTGCTGCCTACCCCTGCCACCGGCAATATCGCCTTCACCGATTACCAACTCCCATCATCAGGTTGGCCTGCTCTTGGATAGACCGCATCAACATCCTGTTAAGACCGTGCCCTGAACGAACAGCAATAATGTGGGCCTTGAGGAATCCAAGCAATCCCATATCTCCCACAATGTCCAGGACTTTATGCCTTACGATCTCGTCTTTGTATCTTAGTGTATTGAGGTAACCGCTATCATTGACAATCACGACGCAATCCAGATTACCGCCCAGGCCTAATCCCTGCTGCTGTAGATACTCGATATCTTGCCAAAAAACCAAAGTACGGGCCCGGGCAATCTCCTCGGCGAAGACGCTATTAGTGATCACGTATTCTCCAAACTGAGTACCTACTGCCGGATGATTAGTCACGAAAGTATAGGTAATCTTAAGCTCATCCGCGGGCAGAGCTACCATGTGGCCTCCATTTCCCGAAGCCCACACAGGCTGCTCAAGCCTAAGGCATCGGCGACGCTCCCCTTGCAAGCAAACTCCTGCCTGTTTGATCATATCCACAAACACCTGGGAGCTGCCATCTCCTAAGGGAATCTCTCCTGCGTTAAGCTCGACAATGGTATTGTCTATACCCATCCCCCGCAAAGCCGCCATGAGGTGTTCCACCGTCATGACCTGGGCAGCACCTAAACCCAAGGTCGTGTTGCGATTCGTTGAGATGATATTGGCCACAGTGGCCGGTATCTCCGGCTTACCCGGAAGATCCAGCCGCTTAAAGACAATGCCTCGGTTGGCAGGAGCTGGCAACAACCGCATGTGAACCGGGATACCCGAATGCAGCGTCATCCCCGTATAAGCCACGGGCACCCGCAGCGTTTGCTGCTCTGACAATACCCCACCTTCTTCCTTCAATAATACCAGCACAAAGCAAAATAGCTCGCTGGAAACGAATCTCTTAGTAATCTTTTTTTCTAGGCCAAGGGACTGGTTTCCTGCCTAAGATATGGTAAAGTGGGATCTACGCTACCAAAAGCCGCTTGTATTTCTGCCCAATCTCTGATTTAGGTTGGGAAAATACCTCTTTGGGTGAACCTTCTTCTACTATCTTACCGCGATCCATGAGAATGATGCGATCGGCCACCTTCAAAGCAAAAGCAACTTCATGGGTTACGATGATCATGGTGGCCTTGGTGTTCCGCACCAAAGCCTCCATCACATCCAAAACCTCACCAACTAAGATGGGATCTAAAGAAGCAGTGGGCTCATCGAGGAGTACGATTTCAGGGTTGAGGGCTAAAGCCCGAGCAATCCCCACCCGCTGCTGCTGGCCACCGGAAAGCTCCTCGGGCCGAGCATCAACCTGATGGCCTAGTCCTACCTTCTGCAAAGCCTGCAAAGCCCTCTTTTCCGCATCTTGGCTCTCCATGCCTCCCAAAACCGGCCCCAGCATCACATTTTCCTTGACACTCAACCTCTTAATCAAGTTGAAATGCTGGAAAACAAAGCCAACCCGGCGCCTAAAGGCTAAAAGCTCGCCATGGCTCATATCCTTGATAGACCGATTCTCAAAAAAGAGTTCTCCACTATCTGGTTCCGTCAGGCGATTAATGCAGCGGATTAGGGTAGATTTGCCACAGCCGCTAGGACCCATGATCACCAGGATTTCACCCCGGGATACATTGAGGCTAACTCCATCTAAGGCCACAATCTTCCCATATCTTTTCTTGAGATCGTATACCTGCAACATGGCACTCACCTCTCGTTCCTAGATCCTTGTCTATTTGAATCTTTGATGACGGCGGTTGAGAAGATACATGAGACCGGGGCGACCGGCAGGAATCACTATCTCTCGCATGATTTGTACATGAGGCAAGCCCAGAGCTTGGCCGGCCATCGCCTCATGGATATCCACCGGACTGAATTTATCTGAGAAAGCTGCTATAAGCAGACCCAACAGCCCGCCTACTATAGCTACGTGTCCCAAATTTACCAAGGGTATCTGGGCTCTAGCAGCAACATATATGAGCACCAACAAAACTGCTCCGAGACCTGCTCCTAGTATTCTTACCGGCTCAACCCACCTTCTCCAGCCTCTATAGACACGCTTCTGTGATTGAACATATCGCATGGTACTGAAGACAGCTGCATGATCCAAAACTAAGGATAGAAGAGTAAAGACAATGGCCAAAAGCCCGGCAATAGTAGCTCTCACTTCCCGCAACACCCTCACCAGCTCGGCTCTGGCATCAGGATTGACTACTGCCACCGGCATCGTAAAGGTAGTTGCATACTGGTTGTCCAAGGCTTCCCGGATGGTAGCCTCGGCTGTCTTGCCATCTACCGCTGCCTTATCGAGTACCAGCTGGATCCGCTCACCGGGGATGACTTCGCCGGCAATATAGCGGTCAATGAGTTTGATGGATTGGCCAATCTCTTCATCCCTCAGATCGGGCAGGCTTTCCTTGACCTTCCTAATCTGCTCAATGATAGCTTCAATGTCTACCGATTGCACAGCGTTAATCCGTTCAGCGATGTCATTTAGACTGGACTGCATGGCCTTCACATCTAGATTCTGCAAAGCAGTGACATCAGATTCGCCCTCTGTACCTACTAGATTTCTAAAGAGCTTATCCATGAGCAAGGATATCACCAGGCCACCGGGGGCAGCATCACTGCCCACCATACCTTGATTCAACTGACTGATCTGCTGTTGCAACTGATCTAGCTGCACCAATGCCTTTTCAAAGGTCTTAAGGGTATCTTCAGCATTCGCAACGGTATCGTTGGCTGCCCCGGCGAGTGCCTCCAATTCATCTAGCAAAACCACACTCTCGTCGATGGTTTGAACCAACTGATAGCGCTCATTGGTAATATTGACTTCACCGATTAGGGGACCCACACGGTTATCGCCGGTCACCTTATAGCCTGTACGAACCATGGCAGGAGTAATATCAGAGATATCTCCCTGGATAATGACTCCACTAGCCTCACCCTTGGCTATCTCTGTGATCTCCACAATTATGTTGTCTTTTTCCACTGGATCATTGGGCCGAAGACTTGTCCCGGCTGAACCCTGCAAGACTACTTTGTTGCCTACATGCAGAGGCTCCAGTCCAGTAAGGGGGATTCTAACTTGAGATGCATAGCTTAACAGGAAAGCTTTCATCTCCGCCAAGGTCTTGACAAAGGATTTGGATATTTCACTTTCGTTATCGAGGGTAACGTTCTCCAACACGTCGGGGTGATACTTCTCCTGTAGGACCTTGATAATTTGATTAGCGGTCTTGTTGACATCGTTAACCTCATAACCCATGGGGAAGCGCACTTCCAGGATCTGATATTTCGATAAGATCCCTTGCACAGCTTGGGTAACAGGTTGGCTATCTTCTACAGATTGGAGCAATACGAAGAGATTATCGGCATCTCTAAATACGAAGCGCACCCCCGGCAACTTCTCCACTTCCTGAGCTATCTGGTTCCGAAAACCGGCATGTACCCCTTGGATGACAACACTTGGCTCAATCATCATGGTCATGCCAGCACTACCCGGCAGGTCGTAGAGAGTTCCTCGCAGGCTTTGCAGCCTTTCCTTCGTCTCCAGTTCTGGGGGTAAGGAGAGTAAAATATTGGCTTTTCCAGCGATAGATATGGCTTCCTGGTAATGGGCACCAGGCAGCTCCTTCTCAATTAGTGCTTCCAGAGCTTGTATGCCGGCATCTTTGGCTTCTTCTCGCAAATGTAGAATCAGGTCATACTCACCGTACTCACCGATGAGGCCATCAATGGTATCGCCAAAATAGGCGTCAACTGCTCGGGCGACACCTGCGGAAAGGACTGTCCCCACCAGAACACCGGCAATGATGAGTACCAACCAGTCTTTGAAAAATCCGTCACGAAATAGCGCCATCATTGCTGTCGGTCCCCCCCATCCGAGCTACATTATAACACGGGGGCATTAGTAGAGGCATGTGCAATTCCTGCAGCTAGGGGCAGTTATCGTTAATCTTGCCAGCAAATGAAAACGGCGGGTACTATCCCC
>JAAYRF010000219.1 GCA_012518905.1 Bacillota bacterium
CAACGGCAACAGACCAATCTGCAGGTCTTCGAACTAGGGTCCGTCTATATCCCCTCGAAATTGCCCATAGAGGATCAACCTCGGGAGCAGCAGACCCTAGGCTTGGCCATGACTGGCTTATATCCTAGGCAATGGGGTCTACCGCCTAGGGAGGTAGATTTCTTTGACCTTAAGGGATTGCTGGAGCTAGTCTTTCAGAGATTGGGTATCGCTTGTCAGTGGGAGAGGGCGATACATTCCGGTTTCCATCCCGGAAGGTGTGCGATTATCAAGTTAGCGGATACAAAGATCGGGGTTTTAGGGGAAATTCATCGAGAGGTTGCAGAAAACTGGGAGCTGACCGCTCGTGTGTATGTTGCGGAAATTGACTTGGAAGCCGTTATTCCACAGGCAAGGCGAGAGGTATTGGTAGAGAAACTGCCTCGTTACCCGTTAGTAGCCCGGGATTTGGCACTTTTGGCTCCCGATACAGTACCGGCTGAGGTGATCTTACGTACTATGGAGGATGCTGGGGATGAGATAGTCAAGGATATTACTCTCTTCGACGTCTACCAAGGCCGCCAGATACCAGATGGTTACCGCAGCTTGGCCTATTCTGTTCGTTACCAAGCATCAGACCGAACTCTGACTGACGAGGAAATTCAGGCCGCTGAGGATGCTATTATGACCCGTCTAGAGGAAGAGTTAGGGATAACTCGACGATAACCTGACGCTAGAGTGCAGCCTTTGGATGCGGTGCAGGAATTGACCGACTGAATCTGGAAATACTGGTTATAGAATGGCCTTATGGAATGAAGGAGGAATCGCCATGCCCGGGCAGCCAGAGCCAAAAAACCAGATTCAGAGCGTGCGGATCCGGATAGCAGGTGATGAGTATTGCATTAGAGGCAAAGGTGGCCCCGAGTATATTCGGAAGTTGGCGCAAGTAGTTGATGATTATTTGAGCCCGGTTGTACAGCAATACCCTAATCTGCCGCGCAACTGGGCTAGTATTCTCGCACTGATGAATATGGCTGACGAACTGGAGAGGCAAAAACAGGAAAACAGGGAGCTAATGGAGTTAGTGGCCGAAGTTGAGAAATGAGGCTGCATGCCATGACCTGGATCGATATTCTCATAGTGATAATCTTGGCAATAATGATGCTTAAGGGTTTCGTTAAAGGTCTCCTAAGAGAAGCTTCGGAGCTCGCGGGCATCATTTTTGCAGTTCTATATGCTTATCGAAGCTATCAATACTGGGGCGATGAGTTGATCTATCGCTTCAAGCTGCCGGACATGGTAGCCTATCCCCTGGCTTTTGGCGGTATTGCGCTAATTATCAGCGTCCTTGCGGGGCTTCTGGGACTTTTCTTGAGCAAAGTCCTGCGCTATACACCCATCAGTATCCTGGATCATTTGGGAGGCATTGGTCTTGGTTTCGCCAAGGGTTTTATCCTTATTTGCATTATGCTTGTGCTTCTAAGTGCTGTTCCCATGGAAGCCATCACTGTGATCGTTAATCGATCACCCTTGGCCCAACAGGTGTTGGGGGTAGTGCCCAAGATCTACAGCAGCCTGGACGCAGTGTTTCCTCCCCAGTTCCCCCGCTGGCATAAGGACGACAAGCAAGCGGACCCATATCCCCAGCCTCTGAAGAGCGGGCCCTTAAGCCCCGTATTGTGAGCCTTAGTCATCCGTTGGCAAGGAGGCCACGAACAGAAGATGACCAATCTAGCCCTGGCAAGGGCTTTCTTTGAAATTGCCGATCTTATGGATCTAAATGGTGACAGCTCCTTTCGCGCTAATGCTTATCGAAGAGGCGCTAGGGCCATCGAAGGTTTGCCCGAAGACATAAGGAACGTGCATAGTGCTGGCAAGACCCGGGAGATTCCAGGGATCGGACCGGTGCTGGCCGACAAGATAGATGAGTGGCTGAGTACAGGCAGCATCAAGCATTTGGAAGCTTTGCGTGAGACCGTGCCGCAAGGTGTTGTGGAGATGACGAACATTGCCGGTGTAGGCACTAAACTGGCCCGAAGATTCTATGTAGAGCTGGGCATCG
>JAAYRF010000220.1 GCA_012518905.1 Bacillota bacterium
CAACTGACGATGTGCATTCAGTGCCATGATGTTGTTCATAATCCTCATTACTACTTCACCCTCCTTGATTTACTCCTGGCCAGTGTCTTCTACTGACCTGCTTCCCCTCCCCATCCTTGGGGAAGGTCACTGCTTTTTGAGAGTCGGCCGACTCTATGAGTCCTCTCAATACCATCATCGGCAGATTGGATGGCAACTTTAGAGCTTTCTTCAAGATCTCTTTTGATTGCCCCAGCCGTCACATAGGTCGTTCTGCGGCTCTAGGGCCCACGCCCAGTTTTCCCCCTATACAGATCTTTCCGGATCCACTATCCTTTGCAGGATTTTCTGATCATTCGCTGAATATATGTCCATGGCAGAATTGATCATTATCCTTCCCTCTCAGTTCAGTCATGTTCAGGAGGTATTAGCCCATGGCTACTGCAGCGGTGCGCAAACGACGACTCCAAGGACTTCTCTTCATTTCGCCCTGGATCATAGGTTTCGTAGCATTTACACTGTACCCCTTCATCAGCTCCATCTATTACAGCCTCACCTCCTATGATGTCATCTCACCACCGGAGTATATCGGTTTGGAAAACTACGCCAACATGATGACCGATCCCTTAGTTCGCAAAGCCCTATACAACACATTCTACTACGCCATCCTCGCCATACCGTTAAGCACCATATGGGGCATCTGTGTAGCCTTGATGCTTAACCTAAAGGTCAGGGGAATGACGGTCTACCGGACGCTCTTTTACATACCCAGTATCGTACCGGTGGTAGCATCCTCCATGGTGTGGCTGTGGCTCTTGAACCCTCAATATGGGATTATAAATGGGCTGATCTATCTTTTCTTTAAGCTGCCCGGCCCGGGGTGGTTTAGCGATCCAAAGCTTGCCAAACCATCTTTGATCCTCATGGGTCTTTGGGGCATTGGCCAAACTGCCCTCATTTATCTCGCTGGTTTGCAGGATGTGCCCCAAAGCCTTTATGAATCGGCAGAGCTAGACGGTGCCAATGCACTGCAGAAGGTGATCAATATCACCATTCCCATGATCTCACCGGTTATCCTCTTTAACGTCATCATGGGGCTAATTGGCACCTTCCAGTATTTCACCCAAGCCTACATCATGACCGCGGGCGGCCCCGCAGACAGTACTCTCTTCTATGCCCTCTATTTATATAACAGTGCCTTTAGATTCTTTAAGATGGGCTATGCTTCGGCCATGGCTTGGCTGATGTTTCTAGTCATCTTCATCATGACCGTTCTAACCTTTAGAGTATCATCCCGCTGGGTATATTACGGCGGTCAAGTTCGTTAGGGGTCATATCTAGCTTTCTCTCAAGGGGGGGGTGGTAGATTAGACTCATTTGCCACTAGAGGAAGAGCAAGACAAAGCGAGGAGGTTAGAAAATTGCTTAAGAAAAGACTTGGTGTGATTCTCACCATGCTCCTAGTAGCGCTTCTCTTGGCGACACCCACCTTCGCCAAGACCAAGATCACCTATTGGCATCAGTGGACCGGTCAGTGGTCTAAGGTACTAGAGGATATCGCTAATCTCTTCAACGAATCCCAAGACGAGATCGAAGTCAAAGCCGTTGTCATTCCTGAGAACTTCAGAGAAAGGCTTATGAGTGCCGCTGCGGTAGGTGACATGCCTGATGTCGTGAGCCTTACCGGTGATGGCAACCTGTATATGGCAGAAAGAGGCCTCTTCCAACCCATCGACAAGCTCATGGGAGAAAACGAATGGAAACAATTCCAAGAGTGGGCCCTGCCGGTAGTATGGGAAGTCAACAACTGGAAGGGCCACGTCTGGGCACTAACGCCGTATATCGATTGCTGCAGTTTGTACTACAACAAGGCCCACTTCACCGAAGCCGGTCTCGATCCCGAGGCACCACCTGCCACCATAACTGAACTGGATGCCTTTGCTGAGAAGCTGACCCGCTATGATGCCAGGGGCAATATCGACATCATCGGGTTCTATCCCAGCTGGGGCTTGGACTACTGGGGCACCGTATTTGGCGGGGAATTCGTCGATGAAGACGGTGCACCCACCTTTAACAAAGACCCCAGGATCCTGGCAGCTTTAGAGTGGATCACCTCCTACTCCCATAAGTACGATGTCAATAAGATCGTAGCCTTTGAGTCGGGTTTGTCGGAGGAAAGGGCTGGAGCTTTAGATCCCTTCATCTCTGAGAAAAAGTCCATGGAGCAGCAGGGACAGTGGGTGATTATCAACCTAGCTAACTACGCAGCTGAGGACTTCTCCTACGGCATCGCCCCCTTCACCCCCTATCCTGAGGGCGGCAAGCAAGGTGGCGTATTGGTCCGGTCTGCCTACGGCGCACTGGCCATACCTTCCGGCACCAAGAATGCCGATGCTGCACTGGAGTTCATCAAGTTCTGGGTAGGCTATGGCTATCCAGCTCAGCGTGCCAAGATCTTCGAGTGGGGTGCCTGGATGCCGCTCGATCGGGAGCAGAAGATCTGGGAAGAAGCCACCACCATTCAGTACCTGAATATGTTCCCACAGTTTGAAGTCTTTAGGAACATTCTCACCATGCAGAACTGGACCGTCATGCAGACTCCCGTAGACTCCTTCCTCTTCAACCGGGTATCAGCCGCTAGAGACTATGCCCGCTTGCTGGAGAAGAGCCCTCAGGAGGCTCTAGACGAAGCTGCCAATGAGGTCATGAAGGAGTACAATCGGATTCGCAA
>JAAYRF010000221.1 GCA_012518905.1 Bacillota bacterium
CGGCTGATTATGAAGTATCCGGTGCGCATAGCACTCATACCCTTTGTGAGTACTGTTGGATGGTCGTTGCCGTTACTCGTTTCTGGCGAGACGATTACTTCCGTTGTTTTGAATCTGCCGACTACTGGGCCTTTGCTTTTGGGCGCACTGAGGAGTCAAGATATGTATCTGGCCGGCACCCTTGTGATGCTTCTCAGCTCATTGACAGTAATAGGGACACTGATATCAGATATTTTGCTGGCGTGGTTGGACCCCCGTATCCGCTATGATTGATTTGACGCTGCCCAGAAGACCTGGAGGTGAGTTATACCATGGAAGCAACTGAAAGACATAAAGATTCCCCGATAGTCAACTATGAAAGAGAAACAGACCAGGGACAAGAGGTCTATGTTGCAACGCAATGGCAGCTCATTTGGTGGCGATTTCGCAGGCACAAGTTGGCCATGGTTAGCGGAGTTGTGATAGTTCTTTTCTATATAGTGGCTCTCTTGGGCGAGTTCATTGCACCCTCAGTGCCTGCCAAATACGATGTCAAATATAACTACGCTCCACCGCAGCGATTGCACTTTGTATCAGAAGAAGGCTTTTCTCTGCGTCCTTTTGTTTATGGATACAAGCGGGAGATAGACAAAGAGACCCTACGCAGGGTATATGTGCCAGACGAATCTCAACGGTATCCGGTGTATTTTCTGGTTCGGGGCGAAGCATATCGACTTTGGGGACTATGGGAGACAGATTTGCATCTATTCGGTCTTGAAGACCCATCAGCCCCTTTTTTCCTGTTTGGAGCAGATAGGATGGGCAGAGATCTACTTACACGGATTATTTATGGGACAAGGGTTTCCATGTCCATCGGACTCATAGGCGTCGTCATGAGTTTTGTTTTAGGTGTTTTGATTGGCGGAGTCTCAGGCTATTATGGAGGCCTAGTCGATAACGTGATTCAAAGGGGCATAGAGTTTATCCGCAGCATTCCTACGATTCCCCTGTGGATGGCGCTTAGTGCGGCTCTTCCCCCCCATTGGCCTCCTTTGCGGGTATACTTTGGAATCACGATTATTCTCTCCCTTATCGGATGGACCGGTTTGGCTAGGGTGGTACGTAGCAAGTTTCTATCCCTTAGGGAAGAGGATTTCGTGATAGCTGCTAGACTAGATGGCTGTAGTGAGCTGCGCATCATATTGCGTCACATGATTCCTTCTTTTACTAGTCATATGATCGCCGCAATGACTTTGCGTATTCCCGATATGATACTCGCAGAGACTAGCCTATCTTTTCTAGGGCTGGGCCTGCGTTCACCAGTAGTTAGTTGGGGAGTTCTACTGCAAGATGCTCAGAACGTCAGAACTGTCGCTCACTCCCCTTGGCTCCTATTGCCAGGAGCAGCTGTGGTATTAACTGTATTGGCTTTCAACTTCTTGGGTGATGGGCTCAGAGATGCCGCGGATCCTTATGCGAGGTAGGTGATAATCATGGCACGGCTCTTGGAAGTAAGGAATCTGGAGACCCAGTTCACAACCGCTGAGGCTATTGTTAGGGCAGTAAACGATGTGTCCTTCGACGTTCAATCCGGAAAAGTTCTGGGGATTGTGGGTGAAAGCGGCTGTGGTAAGAGTGTTACAGCGCAGTCAATTTTGCAGATCCTCGGGCATAGCGGGAGCATCGTTAACGGTGAGATTATTTTCTACCCCGAGGGTGGTGGTTCTATTGATCTTGCCAAACTAGATCCCAAAGGTCCGGAAATTAGGGCTATTAGGGGTAAAGAGATATCCATGATCTTTCAGGA
Organism: Bacillota bacterium; assembly: GCA_012518905.1. Classification (GTDB taxonomy): domain Bacteria; phylum Bacillota; class Limnochordia; order DTU087; family DTU087; genus JAAYRF01. Next base: position 1,787 of record JAAYRF010000221.1, read on the forward strand.
ACCTATGGCGTCACTTTGTCCTGTCTATACCATAGGAGATCAGATAATGGAGGGTATTTTGGAGCATCAGAGCGTGGACAAAGATGATGCCAGAAAACTGGCTTTAGAGATGTTGGGCAAAGTCGGTATCCCGAATCCGGAGCGTTCAATAGACAGCTATCCCCATCAGCTGAGCGGTGGCATGAGACAAAGAGCCATGATAGCCATGGCCTTAGCTTGCCGGCCTAGACTGCTCATTGCCGATGAACCGACCACTGCGCTAGATGTCACCATACAAGCGCAGATCCTCGATCTCATGCAGGATTTACAGGAAGAATTGGGCATGGGAATCATGCTTATTACTCATGATCTGGGGGTAATAGCGGAGACTGCCGATAATGTAGTGGTCATGTACCTAGGCCGGACTGTTGAATCAGCGCCGGTGGAGGAATTGTTCGAGAACCCGCGCCACCCTTATACTAAAGCCCTGCTTCGATCCATACCTAGACCAGGCATGAAGAGGAAGGCGAAACTAGCGTCCATTGAGGGGACGGTTCCTGATGCCTACAATATTCCGCCAGGGTGTCCGTTCCATCCCCGCTGTCCGGAGTTTCATCCAGGCAAATGTGATAGAGCGATTCCCGCATCTGTCCAGGTATCGGCGGATCACTGGGTAAGCTGCATTCTGGTCACAGAAGAGGTGATGGTCGTATGAGTACTGCAGATCTCATAAGGGTAGAAGGCCTTAAGAAATGGTTTCCCATTCGCAAAGGGTTTCGTCGGAAGGCCACGGGTTATGTCAGGGCTGTTGATGATGTGAGCTTCTCAATCAAGAAAGGGGAAACCCTTGGCCTTGTGGGCGAAAGCGGGTGTGGAAAAACTACAGTGGGCCGATGTATACTAAGGGCCATTGAACCTACAGATGGTGAGGTGTACTTCAATAGACGAGGCGAGGTTATCAACCTTACCACGCTTGAGTCAAAGGAGTTGCGCGATGTCAGAAGAGAGCTCCGCTTGATTTTCCAGGACCCCTATTCTTCTCTCAACCCTCGTATGACTGTGCGAGACTTGATTGCCGAGCCCCTAATAGTCAATAACATTGCCCGGGGCTCTGAACTAGACAACAGAGTAGCCAAATTGCTCAATAAGGTGGGGTTGAGGCCAGAATACATGCAGAGGTATCCCCATGCTTTTAGTGGCGGCCAAAGGCAAAGAATTGGAATTGCGCGGGCGTTGGCTCTAAACCCCAGCTTTGTCATCTGCGATGAACCTGTATCGGCTCTAGACGTATCTGTACAGGCTCAAATCCTTAACCTTCTTCATGAGCTACAGGTGGAGTTCAACTTGACCTATCTCTTCATATCCCATGATCTCGGTGTTGTGCAGCATATAAGTGACCGAATAGCTGTCATGTATGTGGGGAGACTCGTTGAGATCGGTGATGCGGAGAGGCTCTTTGAAAGGCCGCTTCATCCGTACTCTGCATCCCTATTAGCGTCTGCGCCCATACCAGACCCCAAGAGACGGTCTAGGAGAAAAGAGCGGCCGCTTAAGGGAGAAGTGCCGGATTCAAGTGCGCCACCGAAAGGATGTTATTTCCATCCTCGGTGTCCCTACGCACAAGCGATCTGCCGGGAGGTGTATCCTGAGCTCAGGAGCTTCCCATCAGATAATGGGCATGAACACCACGTAGCCTGTCATCTTGCTGAAGAATTGGAACTACAGGGATTATCTATATGAGCAAGGGGGTCATTTGAGTGATTAAGATTGGTTGCCAAACTGTAGCTTTTGCGCCTCGGCTACCGGACTCTCTCTATGAGGTTCTGGAGAAGATTGCGGCTATGGGGTACATGGGTGTTGAGGTAGGCGCTAGGTTTATTAAGGAGCCGCAGAAGTTCACGAAAACCATTGAGAGATTGGGGCTGGAGATCGCGGGAGTGCATACTGGGGCTAATCTGTTCGACGGAAAAGCCTTTGAGCAATCGCAGGCTAGCTTTGAAGAAGTTGCACGACTTGCAGAGAAGCTTGGTTGTCCAAGGATAATACTAAGCGGCGCTGGTCCCAAAAATGGGAAGTTGAGCGATGAAGAGCTGGCAGTCCAAGCCGATAACCTCAATCAATTGGGGGACGTGGCCAGAAAACATGGGGCCAAGGTCTACTACCATAACCATGCTTTGGAGTTTCAGGACAATGAGAGAGTTATTCAGAGCATCGTTGCCGATACGGATGGGGATATAGTAGGATTGGCTGTAGATTTGGGTTGGGCAGAATACGCGGGTAGTGATCCTGTAAAGACCATCGAGAAGTACAAAGATCGTATTGGACATTTGCATATTAGGGACCTTCGAGATGGTAAGTTTTTCGAGCTGGGCAACGGCAGGACTGATGTTCGGAAGATAGTGGGTTACCTTCAGGAAATAGGCTATGCAGGTTGGCTAATGGTTGAGATGGAGCTGCATGCGCCTGATTACGGAGGGCAGCTCTCACCGGGGGAAAGCGTTGCTATAGGCTATGGTTATCTTAAAGCATTGCTGTAGCAACGAAAATCAGGGAAACCGTCGGTTGCAGAAATGCCGGCAAATGCATATAATAAACACAGCCGCTTGTGAGATCAGGCGATGGGCTTGCTTTGATTGGTGAGCTCATGGGGCTGGGCTGTGGAAACGGCAGCAGGTACGCTGCAGGCGACCTGTGGGACTCAATGGCTAGTTGGGGACCACAGGTCTTTGCGTATATTGAAGGAGGATCACTAATGGAAGAGGGTCGCTATCAGATAGCGAAAAGAGTCTCGTGGAACACTATGATTGGCAATATCCTTCTAACTGTCGTTAAAGCTGGAATAGGGATGATCTCACGTAGTTCGGCCCTAGTGGCCGATGCTATGCACTCGGCTTCGGATATTGCCACCACCGTGGTGGTATTGTACAGTATGCGGATTTCCCAAATGCCCCCTGATCCCGAGCATCCCTATGGCCATGGCCGAGCGGAGAGTATCGGAGCTAAGGTGCTTTCCGTCATACTGATAGTAGTAGGTATCAGTATGGGATCATCTTCCATACGGCAGCTTATCTCTGGCACTTTATCGGTGCCGAGCAGCCTAGCACTTTGGGCGATTATGCTTTCTATAATAGTCAAGGAAGGCATGTATCGCTATACTGTGGCAGTGGGCAACAAGATCAACAGCCCTGCTTTGGTGGCCGATGCTTTGCACCATCGCTCCGATGCTTTCTCGTCGGTGGCGGCGCTTTTTGGAGTAGTTGGGGCTCGCTTGGGCTATCCTGTGCTTGACCCCCTTGCTGCGGCGGTGGTTGCAGTCTTCATAGTGAAAATGGGGATCGAGGTTTTCCGGAGTTCCCTCGATGAACTCATGGATGCTCAGGTCCATGATGGCCTGCGGGAAGATATCCACAGACATGCTATCAGTGTACCTGGTATTGAGCATGTAGACGAGGTTCGTGTACGTCAATATGGACCGCATTATGTCATCGATCTAAAGGTGAGTGTGGATAAGCAGCTCACAGTAGAGCAAGGCCATGAAATTGCCGCTCGAGTGAAGGGGACTCTTCGAGAGACCGTGCCTTCGGTGGGGGATGTCTTGGTGCACGTAAATCCCTATCCCGATAGACATGATCTAGTGTAGTCGTGTAGTTGGATGGCTAGGCAGTGATGCAATATGAGTGGGGTGGCGATACCTTCCGTGGTATGCCACCCCTATCTGCCTTACCTGCTAATGGTCAGTGCCCGGGATATCTCAACCCGGCGTCTGATTGTCTCTTAGGTATGTTATTGCTGCGCTATGGCCTCCATATCTCGGCTGGCGATGACGTCAGTGCCGGTGCCGAGGAAATCGCTTACGATGACATCACCTGTGTTTATGGGTGCCTCCACTTCCACGTCAGCTAAGGTAGCCACAGCTTTGCTTAGCAATCCCTTGGGTATGGCAGTAGCGGTTCGAACGGGTAGTAGTGGCAGGCTGCCTCCCTTGATGCGAACAGTCGTGGTCAGCACCCGTCTGGGATCTGTCATTTCGTTTCTTCCGTACTCTTCACCTCGGCGACACTGGAACCCTGATATCTTGACTTTTCCGTCGGCATTACTAATCTCCAGCTGGCAGCCGGTGGGGCAGATGATACAGGTCATCCTCCGTTTGGTCATTTGAGCTTTGCCATCGTTTTCTCTCATTTGCGCACCCCTCCCACTTGTTCAGCTTTGGGACGAATAGGCTGCATCTCGGCATCTAGGGATAGTTCCTGGTCCGGAAGCTTTCCGTTGTCTTGTCCCAGCTTCTCCCAATGCTCAGGCCGCAACTTGATTTTCAGCATCTCACTGGGCCGCACCAAGCGTCTGCGGGCCAAAACAACACCGTTCAGTGTCAGGGTAATGGCCTCCATAGGGTGGGTTACCCTGAGGAAGAGCTCTGCCTCTGCATTAGGTGTAAGCCTTTGCGGCAATACATAGCGGACGTTCTGGCCAGGCTTAACCACTAGCTGTTTCTCCTTGCGAAGGGCAGCTGCTTTGGGATCCGTTGTCGCCTCAAGTGCATAGCGGGCAGCAGCTTGGCCGGCGATCTCTGCTTCCTCACTGACGTAATCCACCAGATCATGGACGTGGAGCACGTTGCCACAGGCGAAGATGCCGGGGATGAGTGTTTCGCGATTTTCATCCACTATTGCGCCACTGGTGCGATTATCCAAAGGTACACTAGCTGCTTCCGATAACTCATTTTCCGGTATGAGGCCTACGGATAAGAGCAGTGTATCGCACGGTATATATCTTTCGGTGCCGGGTAGGGGCCGCCATTTCTCATCTACCTGACTGACGGTAACGCCCTCTACACGGTCCTTACCGTGAATAGTAGTGACTGTTGAACTTAAGTAGAGGGGGATATCAAAGTCTTCCAGGCATTGCGCGATATTGCGATTAAGACCCGCGGGGTAGGGCATAACTTCTACCACTGCTTCCACTTTGGCTCCCTCCAAAGTAAAGCGCCGGGCCATGATAAGACCAATATCTCCAGAGCCGAGGATGACGACCCGTTTGCCTGGCATGAATCCATCCATATTAACAAAACGCTGGGCAGAACCTGCTGTAAAAACGCCTGCTGGCCTTGTGCCGGGAATGGCAAGGGCCCCCCTGGTTCTTTCTCGACAGCCCATGGCGAGGATGGTAGATTTGGCCTGCAGCTTGATCAGGCCGTAGCTGGGATGGACTGCTGTTATCTCTTGCTCTTGAGTTAGGTTTAGTACCATGGTGTTTAGATAAA
>JAAYRF010000222.1 GCA_012518905.1 Bacillota bacterium
CAATTCTAGATTCCCTTGCATATCATCTCATTGTGATGCCTAACCAAAGAGAACTCCAGCGAGAGAATATTCGCGGAAATACAGGGATAATTAGACAAGTCATCCCATATACTCTTATTGGTTGATGCAGATGACTCCATGGGCCATCTGGTATGGGTGACTCTATCGGCTGGCTAAGGGATGTTATGCATTGATCAGTGTTTGCTATGCCGGTGTCTCATGGAACCCTGGCGCAAAGGGCATGGATGCTCCGTATCTGTGTCGATGATGTTGCCAGAAGAGGAGGGATAGTGCGAGCGCAGATATAGCTTTGGGTGGTTACATTGCTGATAACCAAGGAGGAGTCAAAGTGAAAAGACTGTCAATATGGATACTGGCAATAGCCCTAGTGCTTAGCGTTGGTTTTGCTGCTTGGGCAGCAGAGACGGACTGCACTCCACCGTGCCAGGGGAATCTCAAAACATTCAAGAAGGAAGTCAAAGTCAAACTCACAGTTGTCCCTTGGGTAAGTCTGGATTTTATAGGGTGCAACTCCATTGACATTCGATACTGCATGCCGGGAGCCTTTCAAAGCGGCTACAATGACGTCAAATTCCAGGGGCGCTCGAATACTCCCATCAGTCTGAAATTCAGTTCCAGAGGCTTCAAGAAAGGCAACGACGTAGCCCCGGCGGCTATCAATAACTCGATCTGGTACTATGTGTCCATGTATCCGGGCTGGGAATGGGGTATGGTGCCTGCGGTTGAGAGTCTAGAGACCATAGTTGAGACAGACGATGTTTTCGTTGACGGTTTCCGGTTTATGAGACCCACACAATCGAGAGTGGTTTATCCTGCCCTGAAGGGTAAGTGGCACGGCCATGTTATTGCCACTGGTCAGTGGGGATATTTCAATTGGGAAGAATACGATGCCGGAGAGTATAACGATATCATAACAATCACTGTTGCCGGAGTCTCTTAAGAAATCAGAACTGGAATAGTATAGTATGGTTCGGGAGTCTAAGGCAGTTCGGCTAGCGACCCATCCAGTCCTAGGTATCCTGGCCAAAAGAAGCCCCCCTGACCGAGGAAGAGGTCAGGGGGGTAAACTGTTTTCCTGTTTCCACCCTAAGACAATGTGATGGGAACCATTGTTTGCGGCCCCCGCTTGCTATCCTTGCTCACCGCGTAAACCCTCAAATTCACCTTCCCAAAGGGGGCTCCGTACGGTACTGATTCGCTTGCCCGCCACGTGTTTTCGCCGACGTTGCGTAGGGTCCCCCACCATCCATACTCCGGTATGGAGGCTTGCACTGAATTGATCTCGCCACCGACGACACCAGTGATGCGGGCAGTCAAAGTGACGGTGGTGCCTACTTTAGCAGTGGTGGGATTAAGCTCTGCCTCTAGCTTGTAAGTGAATTCCTCAGCCATCCTTTTCACCTCCTTGGTATCTTTGTATCTTGTAATCCTTTGACCAGCAACTCAACTGTGTTCTTGCTATATACCACTGGGTCAAAGGTTTCATCACCCACCAGCATCCTAGCGACAAAGTTGGTCATGATCCCAACAATGGCTTGGCTGGCTTCCCAGATATCCATGGATCTAAACTCGCCAGAGTCAATGCCCGCCTGCAAGAGAGTAACGATCTGATTTACCATCTTCATATATACATCGACTAAAGATGGACCGTCGGGAGGCAATTCACCACCGAACCAGGCGCTGAAGATTAGCTGAACTTCAGCTCTGTTGCTTTGGCAAAAGCGGAGGAAGGAGGCTATGCCTGCCTCCAGCCGCTCCTTGGCAGAAAGGCTCTGCTCGGTCAAACCTGGCGCCATAGACTGCATCAGGTGATGGGCTGACTCTTGTAAGATATAAGTATAAAGGCCTTGCTTGCTTCCGAAGTAGTAATAGATCATGGGTAGTGTTGTGTCTGCCATACCAACGATTTCCCGCACTGAGGTTTGAGCGAAACCGTTATGGGCAAATAGCTCTAAGCCTGCCGCGGCTATGGCCTGTTTAACTGGGTTTTCTTCCGTCGTGGGACGTTTTCTGCCGGTGCCGGCGAGCTTATTGCTAGGGCTCATTTTCTGACACCTCCTCGACAAACCATACCAGGTCGTGCCTAACGAACGTTAAATAAATTGTAGCATCATTTGCACTATGTGTCAATGACTGACGTATATTTTGCTTGCCTAATCAATAATCTGAAAGAGGGCTCGGGGTAGGGGGTAAAAGATGGTAAAGAAGCCTAATTTTGGGGGGCCACAGTTATTGACAGTCTAGCCAAGTCAAGGTACAATGGACCAGTAACTGACTGACCCGTCAGTCATATGCCGGTGAGTTGGAGGAGATAACTTGAAGAAATGGATAGTCGTCGGTGTCATCCTTATCGTGATCCTGGTGGCTGGGTATGGTTTCATTGCCAGAAAAGGGCCCGGAATCGATGAAGCTACCATAGCGGCCCTCGACGCCCCACCCCAAGAGGTGAGACGCCAGGCGGTCAGTGTAGCACTAGCTACCCATAGGACTTTACGGGAAAAGCTGGTACTGCATGGGTCAATCTCTGCCTGGGCAGACGTAAATGTTGTGGGGAAAATCCCCGGGAGAGTGGCAGAAGTATTGGTGGAGGTAGGTGATGAAGTAGGAGCCGGAGATCTTTTAGTACAATTAGAAGATGATGAACTGGCTCTGCAGGTAAAACAGGCGGATGCGGCATTGGCCAGCGCTAGAGCGGCGTTAGCCCGCGTTCAGGCTGGTGCCAGAGTTGAGGAAATTGAACAAGCCGAAGCCGCCCTAGAGCAGGCGGAAGCTGGATACCGGAATGCTTCATTGATGTACGAAAGAGCGGCTAAGCTCCATGAAGCAGGGGTAATGTCCGGGAAGGACTGGGATGGGATTAAGGCCCAGTATGAAGTAGCTAAGGCCCAGAAGTTAGCTGCGGAGAAGACGGTGGAACTTGTAAGAAAGGGTGCCCGAGATGAAGATTTGGCAACGGCCAAGGCGGGAGTTGCCCAAGCCGAAGCTGCGTTGGGATTAGCCCGACTCAACCGTCAGAATGCTGCTATCAGAGCCCCGATTAACGGTGTTGTAAACCAAGTAACTGTGCAAAAAGGTGATATGGCCGGCGCCGGGATTCCCGTAGTGCACCTGGTGGATACTGCCAAAGTTAAGTTAAATCTACAGGTGAGCGAAAAGGAAGTTATCCGCCTTAATCCTGGCCAGAGCGTGACTGTTACTCTAGATGTTCAGCCCGATTTGGCAATGGTAGGGGAGCTAACCAAGATTACACCGGCTGCCGATGCCAGAACCGGCCTGTTTGCCGCCACCGTGGAATTGGATAATCCCGAAAGAGTGGTCAAGCCGGGTATGTACGGCACTGCGCACGTCGTTGTTAAAGAACTACCAGACGTACTCACAATCCCCGAGCGAGCTGTATTTACCGCGGAAGGCAGGCCTTCTATCTATGTTGTGCGGGATGAGACTGCCCATTTAGTCCCGGCCACACTGGGTATCAGATCTGATGGTTTTGTCGAGATCACATCCGGTCTCAGTGCCAATGATGAAGTCATCGTACGGGGGCGGGAATTTGTCACAGACAAGGCCCCGGTCCGGGTAGTGGAACGGGGGAATGGCCAATGAACCTTCCCAGACTGGCTGTAAGGCGACCAGTCACTATCTTGATGCTAGTCGCCATTTTAATAGTCTTGGGCTGGGTCAGCCTCAGCCGACTTCCCATTGACCTTTTTCCAGATATTGAGGTACCGGTGCTGGCGATAATCACTACCTATCCTGATGCCGGCCCCTATGAAGTAGAGTCTTTAATCACAAGGCCCGTGGAAGAGGTAATGGGGACGGTCAACAACGTAAAGAGTGTTACTTCTTATTCCAGCAAAGGCGCCTCCATTGTCATTGCTGAGTTTGAGTGGAGTATTGACATGGACTTCGCTTCCCTGGAAGCCAGAGAAAAGATCGATCAAGTTAAGCATTTCATACCCGATGAAGCGGAAGCGCCCATGGTAGTTAAGTTCGACCCTATGGCTATTCCCATCATGCAGTTGGTACTCAATGGGGATAGACCTGCCCATGAGCTTCGGTATATAGCTGA
>JAAYRF010000223.1 GCA_012518905.1 Bacillota bacterium
AACCCACCTTCCGAGCTTGATCCAAGCATAGCCGATCCTGGTTTGATTAGAGCTAACTATGCCTCAAAAAGAAGAGATCTAAAGCTCTTCCGAAAGATGGCTATCCATAGACTCTACCCCACTGCTTTTGATCAGCTCTTTCTCAAGGCCCATGATTGCTTGGCTAATCAGCTCCGTACATCGCAAGGCTTTTTGGCCGACCTGGATAGCGGAGATAGCTGGGATCCTGCACAGGGGTCCGGATGTTGTGGGCTTCTTTTAGGGGGCTGCTATGGTAGGGATTTCGTTGTGACCGATAACGGCTGTGTATATCTGAGGAAGCAAAAAGGCCCTAGCTGGGGTCTTTTGGCCCTGGATGTGGCCTCTTTCTTGAGTAATGTCGGTTACTTCACGGGATGGTCCTTGCGAGCGGGTTGTAGAGCTCTGGCGAGATACCGAAAAATACGCCCTCTCGGACGTGATGAACTCCAAGATATCCATGGATTGGGGGTATTCCCCGAAAGAACCTGGCATGTGGCCTATGAGTACTATAAGGGTCGTCGCCGGCAAGACGATGGGGAGGCTGCTGAGGCTTTGGGTCAGGCCATAGCAAGGGATGTTGCCGCTGGCCATTATTGGCGATGGGTAATGGAGGTTGAGCTAGATCATGAAGATCGCCATTGACGCTCGGGGGGCACTTTGGTTTAGGGGCACAGGAATAGGCACATATACTTATCAGTTGGTGAAAGGACTGGTCCGTGGCTTCGGCGATGAGTATCTGCTTTTCTGTCCTGAGGTTTCAGCCCCTATTGCCGCGAACGATTCTGCCAATGCGAGGTGGGTCCCGGTACCAGAAAGCCCCGATTGGTATCTCGAGCAGGCCTATATGGTGCAGACCATGGTTGCTGAGAAGGTGGCTTTGTATCATATGCCGCAAAACGGTCTGAATCTTCCCCGTAAAATTCCTTTGCCAGTGGTAGTCACACTCCACGATGTCATACCGTATATTTTGCCCCAGAGTTGCACCCCCGCTTTTCGACGCCGATTTGTAACGCAGATGCCCTACATTGCCGAGCAGGCCGAGCGGTTGATTACGGTATCACATTTCTCCAAACGAGATATTTTGAAGCACCTAAACGTCCCTTCCGAGAAAGTCGTAGTAGTCTATCCCGCGCCGGAACCAATATATGTGCACCTACCCCAGGGGCCTTGCCGATGTTTTCTAGAGCAATGCTATGGCATAAAGGGCGGCCCATTGATCCTCTATCTCGGAGGTTTTAGCCTACGGAAAAACGTCAGCGTTCTTCTAAAGGCTTTTGCTGCCGGTCTGAAGGAGTTAGGATCCCAGGCAGTCCTGGTTCTAGCAGGGAAACTGACGCCGGAGGTGAGAATGCTCCAGGAGCTAGCCTGTCATCTTAAGATACAAGATCGGGTTATCTATCCTGGCTATGTTCCCGTGGAGCATCTTCCCCAGTTTTACGGGGCTGCAGACGTTTTCGTTTATCCTTCTTTATATGAGGGGTTTGGTATGCCGCCATTGGAGGCTATGGCCTGTGGGATACCTACCATTACATCCAATGCAGCAGCTTTAACAGAAATTGTGGGTGGAGGCGCATGGCAAGTCGACCCGTATGATCCCATAGCACTGAGTCAAGCCATCATAGCCGTCGTCAGTGAAGATGAGACGGCGGCAAGGTTGCGGGAAAAAGGTAAGAGATGGGTTAAACGGTACTCATGGGCGAAAGCTGTTATGGAGACTACTATGGTTTACCACGAGCTGCTCAATGCGTGACAAATGGAGACGACACTCTGA
>JAAYRF010000224.1 GCA_012518905.1 Bacillota bacterium
ATGGACCGTCTTATTTGTGGCGATGTAGGTTACGGGAAGACGGAGGTAGCCATTCGGGCGGCCTTTAAGGCGATAATGGACGGCAAGCAAGTTGCCTTTCTTGTCCCAACAACTATCTTAGCTCAGCAGCACTATCATACCTTTGTCGAGAGATTCCAGGGGTATCCAGCAATCATCCGCGTTTTGAGTCGGTTCCAATCTTATTCCGAGCAGGCGGCTACTTTGGCGGAGTTGAAGGCTGGCAAGGTTGATATCATTATAGGTACTCACCGTTTGCTTTCTAGGGATGTCGAATTTAGCGACCTTGGTTTGGTTGTCATCGATGAAGAACAACGCTTCGGTGTGGGGCAAAAGGAGCGTCTTAAGGAGCTAAGGCAGACGGTGGATGTCTTGACTTTAACTGCTACCCCGATTCCCCGCACTTTACATATGTCCTTAGTAGGTGTGCGGGACATGAGCCTTATAGAGACGCCTCCGGAAAACAGATTTCCTATAAGAACATATGTAGTGGAGTATAACGAGGATGTGATTAGGGAGGCCATCTACCGGGAACTGGCCCGACAAGGGCAAGTGTATTTCGTATATAATCGGGTGCAAACCATTGACCGCATAGCTGCCCATATCATGGAACTAGTCCCGGAAGCTAGATTGGCCGTAGCCCATGGACAGATGGATGAGTCTCGTCTGGAGCGGGTTATGCTCGATTTTCTGCAGGGTGAGTATGATGTTCTCCTGTGTACCACCATCATTGAGACTGGGATGGATATCGCCAATGTGAATACCCTTATCGTATATGATGCCGATTACATGGGTTTGGCCCAACTGTACCAGTTGAGAGGGCGGGTAGGTAGAACAAATCGTGTAGCATATGCGTATTTCACCTACCGGAGGGACAAACTACTATCGGAAACCGCAGAGAAGAGGCTACAAGCTATTAAGGAGTTTACGGAACTAGGTTCAGGTTTCAAGATAGCTATGCGAGATTTGGAGATCCGAGGTGCTGGCAATCTCCTTGGGCCCGAACAGCACGGTTTCATTGCTTCTGTTGGTTTCGAGTTGTATTGCCGCTTGCTGGAGGAAGCTGTTAGCGAGCTTAAGGGGGAAGCAAAGCAGGAGATTCCTGAACCGACCATGGATTTGAATATCGACGCCTATCTACCCGATGACTATGTAAACGATGTGGCGCAAAAGGTGGAGTTGTACAAACGGATTGCAGCTATTACTGCCCCCCACGAAGCTGATGATCTGCTAGAGGAAGTTGTGGATAGATTCGGTGATGTTCCAGCTCCAGTAGTCAATCTTCTTAGAATCGCTGGCCTGAAGGCTTTGGCCAAACAGATTGGAATTGGCTCTATCTCCCAAAAGGGCGGCCAGGCAGTAGTCCGAATGCTATCTGGGCTTAGCATACCACAAGTGGCGGGCAAAGAGCTGTCCCAAGCATTCCGAGGCAGACTTAAGGTACTGGGCAATCCACCTTCCCAAATCCGGTTGCAGAGCCGCAGCCGCGATAGCCAGGTGCTCCTAAAGGAAATCGAACAGGTAGTCCAGTGCATGTTCGAAAGGGTATCTCCCGCAACAGCTGCTCAAAACAGGAGGCAATGAATAAAACGGATAGGCCAGCTATATACTATTTATGACAACTATGTGCGCCCATTACAAAGGAGGGGTGCTGCTTGAAGGCAACTGGTATCGTGCGAAGAATTGACGATCTAGGCCGGGTGGTCATACCCAAAGAGATTCGCCGAACACTGCGGATCCGAGAGGGGGATCCGTTGGAGATCTTTGTGGACAGGGATGGAGAGGTTATTCTCAAGAAATACTCTCCCATAGGTGAGTTGGGGGATTTCGCCCAGGAATATGCTGACTCGCTTTTTGAGGCCACGGGCCATATTTCCATAATCTGCGACCGGGATGCTGTTGTGGCAGTCGCCGGTGCACCCAAGAAGCAGTGGATCGATCGAAGTATACCTAGTTATGTTGAGCAAATCATGGAAAACCGAAAATCAGTTATACTTCCCTCCCCTAACGGGAATGGAGCCATGGACGAGATTGAGGAGGAGCAGTGGGCTTTTCCCCACCAGGTACTAGCCCCGATTATCGCCGAGGGCGATCCTATAGGTGTTGTTATGATCTGTTCGACTGAGTTTACCGAAAGAATGAATGACTTGGAACTTAAACTGGCAGAGACTGCAGCAGGCTTTTTGTCTAAGCAGATGGAGTAAGAGTAGTGGTAGTCTAGGCTAAAGAATCTGCTGGGGCGTAGGAATGTATTGGCTTTTGTAGGACTCATGCTTAGTGAGGCCAAGCTCCAAGATAATCGGGGGCTTGGCTGTCTTTATTGGGCGACATAGTGAAGGGCCCTCAGGCGTAGATATATGGGCAGGGGGGCATAACGTGGGAAACCAGTCTTTCACTAGGGGAGCCATAATCCTTGCTACAGCCAGCGCCTTTAGCCGCCTATTGGGGTTTGTCTACATCGTTGTCCTCCCCCGCCTCATTTACGATCAGGGCATGGGACTAATTCAAATGGTGCGTCCCATCTATAACTTCGCTGTCATCCTATCAATAGCCGGCCTGCCGGTGGCAATATCAAAACTAGTTGCCGAGCAATTGGCTTTAGGTTCAACCCGCGGAGCTTTGACTGTTTTTCGGTGGGCATTGGCCATAATGCTGACGTTGGGAACAGTTTTCACCGGTATTCTTGCGTTTGGCGGCAGGTGGCTAGTAACGGTAATCGTAAGGGATCTCATGGCCTACCCGGCGCTAATGGCTATGACCCCTGCGGTGCTTATCTTAGCAACAGTCGCTGCTTTCAGGGGTTTGTTTCAGGGCCTGCAATACATGACCCCTACCGCTGTCTCCCAGGTGACAGAGCAGATATGCCGGGTGACGAGCATGCTTGTCTTTGCTATACTGCTGAAGCCATTGGGTGTGGAGTATGGAGCTGCCGGAGCATCCTTAGGTACGACCGTTGGTTCAGTGGGTGGGCTCGTTGTAATAATCATGTACTATGTGGCCTGGCGACGCTCACAGTCCTCAGCACTGGGCCGAGAGCCCGGACCTGCACCCATTGCCGGTTGGGATGTGCTAAAGCAGCTATTTGCTTTATCGATACCCATGGTATTGGGTGCTATTTTGTGGCCTACCATGCAGATGATCGACACCGGCTTAGTGCCCTTGCGCATGCAATCAGCTGGCTATAGCCGTGATGCCATACGGGAGTCCTTAGGCTACCTCGGCATGGCCCTATCCTTGATGTATTTGCCCAATGTGCTTACCTCGGCTCTCGGCGTGACATTAGTGCCGGCAGTAGCTGCAGCCGATGCAACGGGAGCTCATCATCAAGTGCATCGCCGGATAAGCGAAGCTCTACGAATCACTTTCCTCTTCGGGTTGCCATCAGGAGTGGGTCTCTTCTGCCTGGCAGGGCCAGCATCCTACCTCGTATTCGGTTATCCTCAAGTTGCTGCACCTCTTCAGATATTGGCTGCAGGCACTTTGAGCGTAGGGATTTTCCAGGTTTGTTCCGGAGTCTTGCAGGGTCTAGGCTTGGTTTTCCTACCGGTAAAGAGTCTCGTTTTCGGGGTAGCAGTCAAATTTGCCCTAAACTATTACTTAACGGCTCTGCCAGGCTTAGGTATAAAGGGCGCTGCCTGGGGTACTGTGGGAGGCCTTGTTGCCGCGTGTTTGCTCAATCTGTTGGCCGTTAGTAGACATACTGGAGTGCGAATTGACTGGCAGGAGCTATTGATTAAGCCACTGATTGTGACTTTGGTGATGGGATTAGCTGTCATGTTGGCTTATGACAAATTGTCCGATCTTGCGGAGGCTTTGCTGAAACCTCCTAACTGGGAGCAAGCACGGCTACTTGCTGCCCACAATGGTTTAGCCACTGCAGGCACCTCAGTAATCGGAATTGTGGTATATTTCATAGGTTTGGTCGGCACCGGGGCGTTGTATCAGCGGGATGTAAACATGCTACCCAAGATCGGCGTTACGCTGGGCACTTGGCTGTCTCGGCGTGGTTGGGTGAAATAGACTACTCTCGGTTCTTGGCTACATTCCAGATTGCGTCCATTTCGGAAAGGTCCATCTGAGCTAGATTCCGCCCTTGTTTGGCTGCCATATCTTCTATAAAGTGAAATCTCTTAATAAACTTAGCGGTAGATTCTCTAAGAGCCATCTCGGGATCAACGCCTAGGTATCGAGCTACATTGACGAGGGCGAAAAAGACATCACCCATTTCTGCTTGGATATCCTCGTAGCCATGGTTCTCGTTGGCTTCTCGTAGTTCTTCTAACTCTTCTCGAACCTTATCCATGGCTCCAGTTACATCGCTCCATTCAAAGCCAACCCGGGCCGCCTTCGCTTGTATCTTCTCCGCTTGAGTCAAAGCTGGCAGGCCTTTCGGTACGCCGTCCAGTATCGAAGCGTACTCATCGCCTGTAGCTTTTCGCTCCTGTTTTTTGATTTCCTCCCAGTTAACGCTGACCTCTTGGGCATCCTCTACTTCAACAGAACCAAAAACATGGGGATGACGGCGAATGAGCTTCTCTGAAACGGTGGAAACAACGTCGTTGATATTAAACAGCTCATTTTCCTCTGCGATTTCGGCATGAAAAACTATCTGGAGCAACACATCGCCGAGCTCTTCTTCTACCTTATCCCAACGTCTTTCGTCGATAGCTTCCAATACCTCGTAGGTTTCCTCAACAAGATAGCGCCTTAGACTCTCGTTTGTTTGAGCTTGATCCCATGGACAACCATCAGGGGCCCTAAGGCGCTTCATGACGTCTACCAAAGGATCGAGAGGATAGACACATTCTGTTTGGCCCAACGATTGATGAGAACAATCGTTGACATCTACATACACCGAAGTCAGATGGTCTAGCCAAGGCAGATTATCGAGTTGGTAAAGTGGTATTGTGACGATGATCTCTTCGTTAGGTATGCCTGCTCCTCGTATCACCGTTATAGGGTGCTCGTCAGAGAGGTACTCCATTAGGTGCAGCTTGACTTCGGAAGCGACAAGTCTGCTATATACCTGGGTTAGAAGCAGAGCTCTATTAGGCACTATGTCGGGCAAATCTAATGCATCAGCTATCACTAGGCCCATGGTAGGATCTATACCTAAAGCCATATATACTGCATCCAGACAGCTCATGCTAGGCACAACGGCAAGAGTTTTTTGCTTCTGTTGGGCCCAACTTACCAATTGGGTGACGGTCGTCTCTGCAACACCGGGATGCCCTGGCACGGCGTAGGTAATCTTGATCCCTTTGTTGACGGCAGTAGTTAAGGTACTGAGATCTTTTCATAGACTTCGTCAAAGGACTCGGCTTGCTCGTAGAATGAATCAAAGGTAGTAAAGTCTGCAGCCGATAGCTTCAGTTCTCTAATCAGCCATGGCAGTACAGGATGTACCGCAGTACGCAGATATAGGTGTTGGGCTTTCTTTATGGCATCCAGGGCGCCGGTGGAGATCTGGTCAGGAGATCCCGGTCCCAGTCCCACAATGGTTATGTCTGTCATTACAGTTAACTCCTCTAGATAGAAAAGTTCGGATAAAAGACCTCGTTGGCTAGCTTTGCCGATGCGTCGGTAAAATACACCATGCAAAGGGTTTCCTAAAAGCAAGGAACGGCTTAGCGACCCACTGCCTTGAGCAGGTGGCTAAGCCGGTTGCTTAGTCACAACCAGGTGTCCGCAATTATTTCGCGACGGCTTCCTTGAGACCCTTGCCTGCTCTGAAAGCAGGTACTTGGGTGGCAGGAATGTCAATGGGCTCACCGGTGGAAGGATTGACTCCTTTCCGGGCAGCTCTTTGTCGGACCTCAAATGTTCCGAAGCCGACCAAGGTGACTTTTTCTCCCTCGGCCAAAGCCTGGGAAATAGTTGACAACATAGCTTCAACTGCTTCATTGGCTGTTTTCTTTGATAGGCCGGATTTCTCCGCGACAGCCGCAATCAGTTCGCTTTTGTTCACGGTATAACCTCCTTGTAATGAGCTTGGACAATCGCTGTTTGTATTCGCTGTACAGAACGCTGTTCCTGCTTTTTGAGCATAATTTACCAATAAAAATCGCTTCATTATCGGGAAAACTACCCCTGTGACATAATCTGTATCACGAGGAGGAATGGAAGCGCATACTTTAGGGAAATGCTGGTAAGAGCAGGTTGTGTTGGTTTTGAAGGAAAGCTCTATTGATCTTGGGAGGGAACACGATGAAGTTACCCCGGCAGACTGGGGCTTTGGTAGCTGCAATCGCTTTGGTTGTGATAGGCGCTGTAACTATATTGATTGGTTGGCCTGGTGGTAAAGACGGCTCGGTGCGGGAATTTGCCAAGGAACCCATTATTTCTGTTTATGTGAAGGAGACGGGCGAAAAGAAGGATATGCCCATCGAAGAATATGTGATGGGAGTGGTGGCTGGGGAGATGAAACCCAACTGGCCACTGGGGGCTTATGCCGCCCAGGCTATTTTGGCCCGCAGTTTCACTATGGAATTTGTCAGCAGAGGTGGCACCAGGGCGCAGCATGGGACAGACATATCTACAGATCATGAGGAGGCCCAAGCCTATAACGCCAGCAACATTACACCGATTATTGCGCGAGCTGTAGAGATGACTAGGGGCGAAGTAATGACCTACAATAATCAGTATGTGCGGGCGTGGTTTCATTCCTATAGCGGAGGTCACACTGCTACAGCAAAAGAGGGGCTGAATTTCAAAGAAAAAGAGCCTCCATACATTCGCAGTGTAAAGGTGAAGTCCAATCCTTATGCTCCCGCTGATGTTAAGGAGTGGCATGCGGTTTTCCCCCTGACACAAGTGAAGAA
>JAAYRF010000225.1 GCA_012518905.1 Bacillota bacterium
AATAGTTTCATCCGCCAACAAATGGAGAAATCACTGGCTGAAAAACATACCATTTTGCCCTATATAGTACTGCTCAGAGAGGTGTGCAGCAGTGCTTGGGCAGCAGCTCTTACCTTGAAAAAGCTTAGTGAAAAGGCGGAGCGGGATCTAAAAGGCGAGCTGCTTCATCTACTCAAGTTAGCTGTTAACATCGAAACCAGCGCAAAGATGCAAGAGCTCCTTAAGCTAATGGAGATTCGCAGGGATGAAAAGACCATTGTGTTTACCGAATACCGGGGCACCCAGGCTTTCATCAAGAAACACTTGGAGGCATCGGGACTGGCAACAGTGACCTTTGACGGCACACTTTCAGCGGGGCGTAAGGAATTCACCAAGTTCCTTTTCCGTCGCTACGGCGATGTGCTGGTCAGCACCGAATCCGGTGGGGAGGGCATCAACCTCCAGTACTGCAGCACCGTGATTAATTTTGACTTACCTTGGAACCCCATGCGGTTGGAGCAAAGGATCGGCCGGGTACATCGATTAGGACAGACAAAGGATGTACATGTATTCAATCTGGCCACACTAGGCACCATCGAAGAACACATATTGCGGTTGCTTCATGAGAAAATAAACCTATTTGAGATGGTGGTAGGCGAGCTAGATGCCATCCTCACCCACCTTCAACTCACCAGGTCCTTTGAAAGTCATCTGGTTGACATTATTACTAGAGCAAAAAACGAGTCTGATCTGGCCCGGGAGTTCGATGTACTGGCCCATACTCTCTTGGCTGCCAGACACTCCCAAAGAGGAGCCAGCATTTTAGATCTTGTACCGTAACATCTTGTACCGCTACCATGTGCGAAATACTAGCTTCCAGGCGAAAGGATGAACATCCTTGGGAGAGCTGCAGGATTTTCTCCGGGAATTCTGCCAATATATAGATATCAACTGTCGATGGACCAAGGATGACGTTGCCATCCTAGAACTCTCAGATGAAGCTGCTAGCCTCGTAGACGGGCCCCGCACCCCGGGCTACACCTGTCAGCTGGCTTTATCTTATGAGTCAGCACAGCGGCAGAAAGACGCGAAACTTTTTGTCCCTGGAAGCTATCATTGGGATAGATTTCAAGAGATAACCCTGGAAAAAGCCAGGTTTTGTCGTCAATATGTAGTAAGAGTGCCGGGCTGTATGGATACCGGTGAGGCGGCCCTAGAAGCCGATGACGGGCAGCTGATCTATGAGCCCCATTTGCTGGCACACTGGCGATTGAGTTACCGAACTGATCACACCACAACCCATCGCATTCTGGACTTGACGGTTAATCTGACAAGTGGCGACACTACTTCTGGATACTATCACAGTCTCTTGGGGTGTCAGCTAGCCAAAACCCCCCTGCCAGGCGTGGCCCAAGCTAAGCGTCGCATTAATATCAAGAAGGCCTATGACTATATGATCCAGGATATCGCGTACATGCTGGCCCAAGAAGACGCTACCTGGGCCTTATCGGCCAGTAATCGGCTCCAAGAGGAGCTGCAGGCCCTGGAAAAATACTATGATCAGGCTATAGGCACAGCACCTAGTGACCTTCTTATGGCTGAAAAAGCAATGCGAACTAAAGAGCTAAAAAATCGCTTGCAGCCTAAGGTCATGGCCAGCCCCTTTGCCACAGCCCTCGTCTATGTTCCCATGATTATCTACGAGGCCAGATTCGACAACGATACTCGATATCTGCGCTTTGATCCCATAATTGGCCAAGCCACGGGACTGCACTGATGCAAATGATCATATTATCGCCGGTGAAGCATTTCGCAAGCTCCGTTGGGTTAATAGCCACTGCTTGACCCCGGTAATTAGCCCTTTACAATCTCCTGCAAGAAAAGCTCAACTCTCATGGGAAAACCCTTCAGAAAAACCCACGTTTTCCCGTATCCATCTGCTGCACAGCATTTCCTAGGCCGTCCCGACTAAGGGCTACTATATGCCTGGACGTCTTCCTGCTTCAAGCGGGCTGCCAGAGCGCGAGCTACCTGCCATATATCACCGGCACCCATGGTAATGACTAGATCATTCTCCCTAAGGTGAGGCTGCAAAGCCTCGGGAATCTGATGCTTATCGCCAACATAGAGCACTCGTTCTTGGCCTATATCCTCACCGACCAATGCAGCCAATCGCTCTGCTGAGACTCCTGGCAGTGGTCGTTCTGGAGGAGGAGCATAAATATCCGTAATGACTACTAAGTCCGCATCTTTAAAGGAGCGTCCGAACTCCTCCATGAGCATCTGAGTACGACTATAGCGTTGAGGTTGAAAGATAGCCACAACCCGTCGCTGGAAGCCCTTCTTAGCGGCTTGCAGAGTCCTTTGAATCTCAGTGGGATGATGGGCATAGTCATCGTAGACCAAGATATCACCGTTGCCACCTACCCATTCAAACCGCCGATGTGCTCCATAGAACCCCTCCAGCATCTTAGTTATCTGTTCAAAACTTGAGCCAGTAAGCTGTGCCACTGCTATGGCCGCCAACGCGTTTTCCACATTGTATGTGCCAGGGATGGATATGCGAACCTTTCCTAGACATCCATTTTTCGAATACATACTGAAGGCAGCTGTGGCACCGGCCAGCCGTGGGTTATCAGCCCAATAGAAGTAGCGTACTCCCTCTGACTCCTTTACTCCATTCGTTCCACATTCAGCAGACATCTTTGGCGGCTGTAGTCCGTAGACAACTACAGAAAGCCTGTCCTTACTCTCATCGATAGCATCTTGCAGAACCTCGTAGGCTTGTTGACTGATGACTAATGTTCCACCTGTCCTTATGTTGGCCACGAAAGCCTTGTAGCTAGCTACCAACCACCCGGCACGACCACCATAGTTCTCCAGGTGGTCTGCCTCGACACTTGTAATCACCGCGATCTCTGGATAGTAGCGAAGGAAGGAGCCATCGCTCTCATCAGCTTCAGCCACCACATAGCGTCCCTGCCCAAACCGTGCATGGACACATTGGTTCTGCATTTCCCCTCCGGCTAGTACAGTTGGGTCTAGACCTAAGCCAGTAAGGATATGGGCAATCATGCCTGTGATAGTCGTCTTGCCGTGGGCTCCAGCCACAGCAATGCCGCACCCCGCGTTAAGGATCCTGGCAAGCATTTCAGATCGATGTATAACTGGTATACCGTGCTCCTCTGCAGCCCTTATCTCCGGATTGTCCTTAGGAATTGCCGAAGAATAGACTACCAGATCAGCGCCCACCACATGACTTGCGGCATGGCCAACGTAGGTTCTTGCCCCATTCCGCTCAAGACCCCGCAATGTGTCCGAATCCTTCAAATCCGATCCGCTGATGCTATGCCCCATCTGTAGAAGGACTGTTGCAATAGAGCTCATTCCTACCCCACCGATTCCGACCATGTGAACATGCTGCGCCATGGTAGGGGCACCCCCAATCCAATCCCTAATATTCCCCAGTTCTGATATTATTATCAATCAACAGCCTGTGTGAGTCTGGCCCAGCCTTTCACATTCGCCATATAGTGCACACGATCCTGCAGCGTTTTTTTTCCAATGGAAAGAAAACGCCCACCCCAACAGCATCGTCCCCTAGGGGTGGGTCTTTTGGTCGATGATTAGTCATTGGACTAGTCTTTAAGGTCCAGTCAAGCCATCAACCGCCTAATGAAGGGGGGCGTGTCAAAGCTCTAGGGTGTAGTAGTAGGAAGCACCAACATCCCCTCTCGCGCCTCCTCCAGCAGTACTGCAGCAACCGTATCAGCCAGAATGCGAGCGGCGGATTTGGCCTCTGTTAGAGTGTTACCATGGTAATCACCTAGATAGGCCGTTAGGGTATTGACATGCAAACCACCATTTAGGTTGCGATGCTGAACTTTAATTCCTCGGCTAACTCCGGGGTACATGGCATCCAGGTGGCCCTTGATCGTCTCAGCAAAGGCAGTATTGCTGTTACGATTGGGGTTCGCTACATCACCCACCACGAAGAGGATCTTACCTACTCTTTGGTCGGCTACCTTTGCCGTAGTATAATCCGGATCCTTGCCCTTGGGTAATCCATCACGGTGGATATCTATAACCGCTGCTATGCCCGGGCTCTCACTTAATGCCTTCGCCACAGCCTCCCCGGCTTTGCGAAATGCCTCACTATACACCGGGGTATCATAGGTCCCCTTTAGATGAATAGCCTTAATCCCTTTCTCACTGATCGCCTGGCAAAATTCAGCTCCAACCTGCAGTATCTCACCCTTGCCGTTCTTGGCATGGGAGATGCTAGGAGAAAAGTTTTCGCTGGTATGGGAGTGGTAAACTAATACGGTAACCGGTTCTCCCCTACTCATCTCATCTGCTCCTGTTGCCTCCCTTGTGGAGACTACAGCTCCTGTCTCAGTACCCACCCCGTAGGGCGCTAAGGTTGGCTGTTCCGGTGCATACAACCCCAGATATTTAGCACCTGCAGCCGCCACTACTACCAAAGCAATAAGAACAAACAAAAGACCTGGACCGTTGGTTTGGCGGGTCCTTCTTGCAACTCTACGAGCCAAGCCCATCAACCCCCTTCCGTCATAATAGATATTCGCGAACTTGCCAAGATATTCCGCGAGTAGGAAGGGACTTGATGAAATCTGCCAATTGCTGGTCTAATCTAGAAACCTCTAGTCACTGCTGGCCGTAAAAACCCTTGTCAGTACTCCCTTACCGGCTATCCCCAGATCTTGATCATTTAGCCGAAGCTCTACTGCGCCAGCATTTCCAAACCGCACCCTGATCTCTTCTTGAGCACTCCAAATGTACGTATCACCCATTGATAGAGTATCTGAATACACCAATTGTCCATCAGAGCGGACTTCCACCCAGCATCTTCCGTTGGCCTTAGCCTCCAAGACTAACGCATAGGAGGCTCCCTCCAGTTCTTCCGTGGGTGGCAGACGATGGATTTCATCGATTGGTAAGGTGAGCTCCACCCCAGCGTTCTCATCTAAGGGCTGCTCTGCAACAGGGCTATCAGATTCCTTGATAGGCTCCTCATGCTCAAGGCGTCCAAGAGCTTCACCGGACAATCCATGGTCTAGCTTCGGAGTCTCATAGGTAAGACTTGTGACGTCATCCGAAGGATCAGAAGATTCCACCGGCAACATCTTCCCATTATCACCGAGCCCTGATAGTGGTTCAACTCCGGGAAGGAAGGGCAGCGTGTTTTCTATTGGCTCTATAGGTTCTCGTTTCAATTCTCCAACATCGGCGTCTTCCACCCGCAGAGTCTGTGTGTCGGAAAAAGGCTGTTTCCATGTGAGAAAAAGATATGCTCCTAAAGCTGCTAGAAGTATTAGCATAACGGCGATCCCTTTGTACACTTTCCTCCGTCGGGATCGACCTCTACTTCTCGAGCCAAGCTGGAAGATCCCACTATCGGTTTCGAGCTCCTTCGATCGCGTGAAAACTCCTATGGGGGTCTCATCGTGTGCGGCCGTGGTGCCTTGGGTCTCCCTCCAATACCTATACTCCTCGGCAAGGTCTTCCCCGGGCAGACCCAGGTAGTCGCCATAGGTCCGCAAGAAGCCGGTAGCGTAAGCGTAGCCAGGCAATTCTTCCCAGCGACCCGTCTCCATCGCTATCAGGTAGTGCTTACGGATCTTTAGTTCCTTCTCGACTTTCTCTAGGGTAATGCCCTTCCTTAATCGGGCATCCTCTAGCATCCGCCCCACTTCCGTCACGCTCCACCCCTTCTTTCGTGAATGATCAAATTTGCTTAGGATTTTTCCCCTATCGTGAGCTGTCGTATTGGTCTATCAAGACTTCCCGGGGCTTGCTACCCCGATGGGGTCCAACAATACCTTTTAACTCCATGGTATCGATAAGACGAGCAGCCCGGGAATAGCCTATGCGAAAGCGGCGCTGCAACATTGATATAGATGCCTGTCCCGAATCGAGAATGAGTTGGACTGCATCATCGAAAAGCTCGTCATCGACGACCACTTCACTATCTACACTCTCCTGCTCCTTTATTATGTTCTCCGCTTTTGCCTCGGGGTCTACTTGCCGGCTCCAAAAATCTACCAACGCCGCAATGTCTCTCTCGTGGATAAATGCACCTTGGGCCCTGATGGCCTTGGGGGCACCGGCGGGAAAATAGAGCATATCACCTTTGCCCAAAAGCCGTTCCGCCCCAGCCATATCCAAGATAGTCCTAGAATCTACCTGGGAGGAAACAGCGAAAGCAATGCGGGATGGTATATTGGCCTTTATGAGCCCTGTGATTACGTCAACGGAGGGCCGCTGAGTAGCGATGATCAGATACATGCCTGCTGCCCTGGCCATTTGGGCGAGGCGACAGATAGCATCCTCCACGTCCGCCGCTGCAACCAGCATCAGATCAGCTAACTCGTCGATGATAATGACAATGTAAGGTAGGACTTCTCCCTCCCCGTAACGCTGGAGGTTATCTAGCATCCATTCATTGTAGGCATCGATATTACGGGAACTGGCATCGGCAAAAAGCTCATAGCGTCGCTCCATCTCCCTTACTGCCCAGCGCAAAGCGGTAGCCGCCTTCTTTGCGTCGGTAACAACCGGCGATACCAGGTGAGGGATACCGTTATAGGCAGACAACTCTACCCGTTTGGGATCGATCAACAAAAGCTGTACCTCTTCCGGTGAGGCCCTATGCAAAATACTGGCAATCATAGTATTAAGGCATATGCTCTTGCCGGAACCGGTTGCACCGGCCACCAGTAGATGCGGCAGCTTCCTTAAGTCAGCGATCACTGTCTTTCCTGCTATGTCTTTACCCAGAGCCATGGCCAATCGCGATGGATGATTCATAAACTCAGGACTGGTTAACACATCTTGAATATATACAGTAGTTGGTTCCTTGTTAGGAACCTCTACCCCGACTACTGACTTGCCAGGAACGGGAGCCTCAATCCGCACATCCGGCGCTGCTAAAGCTAGGGCCAGATCATCTGCTAGGGCAACTATACGACTCACCTTCACCCCCGGTGGCGGCTGGATCTCGTAGCGAGTCACTGTAGGTCCTTGGCATACGTCTACTACCCGAGCATCGATGCCGAAGCTTGCCAGAGTGTCCTCCAAAAGATGTGCCTGGTCAACTGTCTTGCTTTGGCGACGGGCTCTCCGGGTCCTAACAGGTGGTAGCAGATCAGGACCAGGTAAGGTAAACGGTCCCACTTTTCTCGGTCTCACCGCGGGTACAGCCTCATCTTCATCCTCGGGTACACTACTTTTCGTTTTCGACTCTTGGATTGCTCTCGTTTCTTCTTGGGTAGCGGCTACCTCCTTAGCAGTAGACGGCACGTATGGCTCTCGGCCACTGCCTTCCGATTGAGCACTGCCAGCCCTTGGTTCGCCGCTTGCCTTACGACTGCGCCTTTTGGGTTTTGCAGTAGACCTTCCACTCTGAATCGTGTTTTTCTGCCAGGAACGCACTATAGCAGCGGTCCTACTTACAAGCTCTCCAAGGCCAGCGGCGATACGGCGCAGCCAGCGGCCAGCACCACGCAGAGATCTGGCAAGAGGCAACTCAAATAGCAAAATAACGGCAATGACCAAAAATGCAGTGGCAAAGACGTATGTTCCTGCCAGCCCAAAAGCCCTTAGGCAGACGGCAGTCAGAAATTGACCAATGATCCCCGCCCCTTGCTGATGAGTACTCCAGGGGCTAGCACTTTGCATGTACGGGACTGCAACTACATCGGTGGTCTGCAAATGTACAAGGACCAAGAGAACC
The DNA here is from genome assembly GCA_012518905.1 of Bacillota bacterium. GTDB lineage: Bacteria > Bacillota > Limnochordia > DTU087 > DTU087 > JAAYRF01. The sequence continues at coordinate 7,736 of JAAYRF010000225.1, forward strand.
AGAAGCAGAAGAATGGTGCCCACAGAGAACCTTGTGCCCTTGGGGCTTTGGGGTCCGCCTTTAAGACAGACATAGCCTCCTAAGAACAACAACAAAACCGGCAAATCTGCAGTCAACCCCAACAGCCAGCGACCATAGCGAGATACCCACATTCCAACAACCCCCACACTCTCCGTGTGCAGACTCAACCATGTGAAGGCTCCCGCCGCAAAAAGTAATACCGCAACGATCTCTCGGGCCCGACGTCCAAGTGTCGGTTCCTTCACCCCTTTGGGCTGCCCCGCCATTTTCGCCATTGCACTCACTCCCCACCTGTCACAGATTCCCCACAGAGAGTCTCAATTCCTTGTTCGTACCATGGAGAACAGGCGAGAGTCACTCTCGTAGTCCCACAACAGCTGCCATTCTACCTGTAGGCCCTTTGTCCCGCCTATATGAGTAGAACATATCCCGGTTACACGCTGTACAAAGCCTGCTGATATATATGTTTCGCGCTAAGAGGCCACCATCAAGCAAGTACTGATAGTTAGCCTTGGGTAGATGTAGATGCATCCGGCCACCGCGCTGGGTTAGCACATCATTGCCAAAAAGAGAGCGAAACTTCTCGCCTACGTCTTCACCCACTTCATAACAGCAAGGGCCAATAGCTGGCCCTATAAGCGCTCTTATCTCACCCACGGGGGAACCAAAGCGCTCTTGCATCGCTCTTACCACAGCCCCACCGATATTGGTCAAAGCTCCTCGCCAGCCAGCGTGGGCTATCCCAACTACACCTTTGGCAATATCCCAAAAAACCATGGGTACACAATCGGCGTAAAAACAGACTAGCCAAGTCCCCGGCGTATTGGTGACTAGACCATCTACTCCCGGTACAGCCAGCTCTTTTGAAAACGCACCGCGACCACGATGACTATCCGTTACCACAGCCACAGCTCCACCGTGTACTTGCTCTGCGGTAACCCACTCATCCAACGAAATACCCAATGCATGGGACAGCCTTTGCCGGTTGATAAGGACAGTTTGGGAATCATCACCGACATGCATACCTAGATTCAAAGAAGCAAAAGGGCCTTGACTCACCCCTCCCACCCGGGTGGAAAAGGCACAGACCAAGTTTGGCGCGCTCAATGCCGCATCTAGTTCGAAAAAACCAACACCGTCTATCCCACGATAGGTAAGTACATCCGTGGGCAAATCCCGGATCCTGTCACCGATGAATCCCACCTACTCAGTCTCCCCCCGCTGCAATCTCTCTAGCTCTTCCATGAAACGGTCGATATCCTTGAACTGGCGATATACTGATGCAAAGCGTACATAAGCGACCTCATCTATGTGACGTAATCGCTCCATGATCATCTCGCCAATCACTTGGGAGGAGATCTCCCGCTCCATTTGGTTACGCAACTCTCGCTCTATCTCCCTAGCTAGGTTCTCAATAACCTCATAACTGATGGGCCGTTTCTGGGAAGCTTTCAACACTCCAGTGATAATCTTGTCTCGGGAAAAAGCTTCTCGTCGCCCATCTTTCTTGACTACCATCAAGGGAATTTCATCGAGTCGTTCGTAAGTAGTGAATCGGCGCCCACACCCGATACACTCCCGTCGTCGCCGGATAGAACTACCTTCCTCCGTGGCTCGGGAGTCAACAACCTTACTTTCCATGAAGCTACAATAGGGGCATTTCATGAATATCCCGCCTAGCATACCTGAAAGCTCATCACTACGATTATACTATATATGAAAAAGGCAATCTACCAATGTAGACTGCCTCCTTCATACCTGCCAATCTAGGTAACATATTACTGCCCCTTGGCCTTAAGTACTTTGTCAAGCTCTCGAGCCAAATTGCGACACTCCTGCAGCTCGTCATCACTTGGGATCCACGGGATGGCCAAACCGTCTCCGATTACCTCAATGCCTCCTTCAGCCAAGGAACCGGCAATTTGGCTGACTGCTCCACCTCTCCATCCGTGGGAACCGAAAGCCGCCCCAATCTTCCCCTTAGGTTTCAGCCCCTTAAGGGCGTCAAGCAGAGGACTCATCGAATGCAGTATACCGTTGTTGAGGGTAGGCGAACCAACCACAACTGCCTTGGCCTCCAGTATCTCCCGGATGATGTCACTGTAATCACTTTTGCCTATGTTGTACAGATTAACTCGATAACCTAGAATTGCTAGTTCTTCAGTGATCACCTCTGCCATTTTCTCCGTCGAGCCGTACATTGTGTCAAACACAACGACTGCATCAGGAGATAATCGTCCTGGTGTTTCCACCCCAGTGGACCACTTCTGGTAGGCTGTGATAATCTGACCAGGATCTCGTCGCCAGATTATGCCGTGGCTAGGTGCAATGGTATCGATCTCAATTCCCATCTCCGCAATCTCTTTCAACTTCCTTTCTACTAGGGAGTTAAAGGGAAGGAGAATATTGGCGTAATATTTGGCTGCTTCATCCATCAAAATGCTGTTTTCCACTTCATCGTCAAAGCGCTGAGAAGACGCCAAGTGCTGCCCAAAGGCATCATTGGGCAAAAGGAGCTTCTCCTCGGGGATGTAGGAGAACATGCTATCAGGCCAGTGGAGCATCGGCGCTTCGATAAAGCGAATGGTCTTGCCTCCTAGATCCAACTCATCCCCGGTTTTCACTGTGGTAATATCCCAGCCATCGGTCCTGGAGCCAAAGTGTTTCTTGATAGGTTCTACCGCCCTCGGGCTGCAGTATATCTTCGCCTGTGGAGAGAGCTCTTTGATTCGAGGTAGTGCTCCGGAATGATCCATCTCCACGTGGTTAACCACCACATAATCCAGATTCTCTAAAGCTCCTAAAGCCTCCAGATGTGCTACGAGAACATCTGTAAAAGGCTCATACACTGTATCTACTAGAGCACGATACTTGTCGCCTACGACCAGGTAAGCATTATAGGTTGTCCCTCGATGAGTGGTATATGTCACACCGTGAAAGTGCCGCACATTCCAATCTACAGCTCCAACCCAATATACTCCTGACTTCACTTCAACAATTGCCATGCTACCCCCCCTAACTAGTTGCCTTACAATTACTATATACCCTGTTTCAGCAGAAGCTAACAATCGTCTAGGGATATGCCTCAAAACTCCTCTATAGAGAAAATACGATCCCATAGCAGGAAATACCAACCGTCCGGTGAAATGACAGAATATCCCTCTCCACGCACGGAGCTGTGGGGGAATAGCCAAAAAGGAGGGCCATAGATATGGAAAAGTGGGAATGCACTGTATGTGGGTATATCTACGATCCCGCCGAAGAAGATGGAGTCGCCTTTGAGGATTTGCCCGAAGATTGGACCTGCCCCATATGTGGGGTCGGTAAGGAGGACTTTGTGCCCCTGGAGGATTAGCCCATGGGAAGTCCCCGGCAAAAGGCCGGGGACTTAGTTACTAGCGGAGCCTACGAGGCTCTCGCAGAGCATCCATTTCGACAAGTATCACATCGATACCGATCAGCAGGACTTTTTCCCATGGGATGAGTAATTCGCCCCTGCGGAAGATGCGAAAAAGGCCACCAGACTCAGTGAGGATCAAAGCGTTTACTTTGCCGGTAGTCAGATCGATGTCTAGATCGGTAATGTTTCCTAGCCTCTGCCCATCTACAGTGTTAATAACATCCAAGACCCAAAGGTCAGATGTCTTGACTAACATCGCTCCCACCCCCCGGCACCTCTCGCCCTTACATTATATGTGCCGGCGGGTTTAGATGTACTGCAGATAAGTTCTCCTACTACCGTAAGAACCTTTCAGCAGGCAGCTGAGCCGTTGACAAGAATCTCAATCCCCAATCGCTTCTGGCAAGGGCCGCCAGCTTATTTCCACACTCCCGATAGATAGCATCCAAATACTTAAGTCGCCAATGGACTGCAACCTGTTGTTCCTTGGACGGCTGTCCTGGCTTATCGGTCTTGAGCTCCCGCTTAACCGATTCGGAGCCCATATTCTCCATGAAGCATAGTGGTGGGAAAAGTACGCACCACCAATTATGGCCTTGTCCTCGACCGATAATCACCTGTATGGCTTGATAGTCGCCGGCAGGTACAGTTAGAGGACCATATGTTTTTTCAGGAAAATCATACCTGCCCAATCGAACTTCCACCGGGTAGTCCTTACCCGACTTCGCTATTACCTCTTGGGCGATGGAGCAAACTAGGTCTTGGTTATCGACCAGTCTCTGCCAGGCCTCCGTCTTGGTAGTGATATCTGAAAAAAGATGTTGGGTCTTGGTCAAAATAGCATCTCGCACGTCCAGCTTAAGCTCCTGATCACGTGGCAGATCGCTGTTGGCCAATATATGTAATCGGATCAGGCTTTCAGCATTATAAGCCTCTTCTACAGGCAATATGTTGCTTGCAACCTGTGTCCCTAAAAACCCCAAAACAAACACCGCAGCTAAAATGACACTGGAGATTAGAACACGACTGAGCAGCGTCTTGACTATCAAATGTGACACCTCCCACTGTATCCCCATGCAATGACCTAGCTTCCTACATCGATCACTGGTTGATGGATTCCGCTTCACCCAGGGTCATGTGGCGGCGTAAATGCCTGAGGGCTGCTTTCTCCAGGCGTGATACCTGAGCCTGGGAAATGCCAATCTCATCAGCCACTTCCATCTGAGTACGTCCATCAAAGAATCTCATGTTTAAAATCATTCTTTCCCTATCGCCTAGTTTGGCCATAGCCTCACGGATGGAGATTCCTTCCAGCCAGGTGACATCTTCATTCTTCTCGTCACTTATCTGATCCATGACGAAAATCGGGTCTCCACCATCATGGTATATTGGCTCAAACAGTGAAACTGGTTCTTGTATAGCATCAAGGGCATATACTATATCTTCCCGAGGGATCTTAAGCACATCGGCGATCTGGCCGATGGTGGGCTCCCTGGAGTGCTTGGCCACCAATGAATCCCGCACTTGTAGAGCTTTGTAGGCTATGTCCCGTAAGGATCGAGAAACCCGAATAGGATTGTTGTCCCTTAAGTAACGTCGAATCTCTCCGATGATCATTGGGACGGCATATGTGGAGAATTTGACATTTTGACCTAGGTCGAAATTATCAATAGCCTTCATGAGACCTATACAGCCCACTTGAAACAGATCATCTACCGGTTCGCCTCTGTTGCTGAACCTTTGAATAACGCTCAACACCAATCGGAGGTTACCCTGGATTAACTGTTTGCGAGCTGAGATGTCGCCGTCCTGCATTGCCTTAAGAAGCTCTCGCATTTTATCGTTAGAAAGCACTGGGAGTTTCGATGTATTGACACCGCAAATTTCAACTTTGTTCAAACCATTCTCCCCCCTATGCAGTCAGCCGTCTGTATCTGTCAGTATTGCCATGTATATTGGCCTTTATTCTAGATGAGTCTAGTTATCATGTATTATAGTCGGCCTTTTATAGAAGGAACTAACAAATCAGGTTAGTAGTATCTAGAGGAGGCGAATCATGGGGGGTGGTCTCTGTGGGATTTGATTATGTCATTTATGTAGATATTCTGCTTCTTCTCATAGCAGCCAATTTCTGCTGCGATTATCTTCTTCTGTGGGCCACCGCCGCTGTGACCTTGGCTAAAACAACTTGGCGGCGGATATTTTTGGGGGCTATTGTAGGGACAGTGCATTTTCTCTTGCTTTACCTAGCTAGTCTCCACGTCCTACCTTACTACGGAATACTGCGTTTCATTCCCACCTTGCTTGGGATCACTTTGGCCATGCTCCTAATCGCCTTCTATCCGGTGGAGCTTCGGCAGCTGGGTAACTTACTGCTTCATTTTCTTGTCATCGGATGCAGCTCTGGCGGCGCAGGCCTAGCTACTGCCTATATGTTGGGGACTCCCATGGAGCCAAACACCCTGGCAGGACTCTTGGTTGCCATCACGACAATCCTGGTCATTGCTGAGCTAGGATGGGGAGTAGTTCAGCACAGATTGCTAAGACAGGTCTACCGGTTGCCCCTTCACATTCATTTCGACTCTAGCCATCTCCGGGTTATTGGCCTAATAGATACAGGCAACCACCTCACCGACCCGTTGACCGGGGTACCGGTGATTGTCTTAGAGCAAAGGATGTTGGCTAATCTCTTGCCTCGGGATTTGGCCCACAGTATTCCAGAGCTAGCCAATGGAGACATGGAGGCTCTGCAGCGGCTTGTGGAGTCATCGAAATGGTCTAGCCGGTTTCGGGTGATTCCCTACTCTTCTCTAGGCGAGAAGAATGGACTCTTGATTGGCTTTAGACCAGATGCCATAGCTTTGGAGCTCTCTGGGCACTGTGTCCCCACAAAGGATGCTATCATCGCCCTCTGCAATCACCAACTAGACCCGGCAGGAGAGTACCGAGCCTTAGTGCCGGCTATAGCGCTCCAGGGCCCATTGAATACCTATGTACCGCCGGTGCCTACTCCAACAGCCTTAGGAGGAGAACAGCAGTGAACAATCGATGGCTCCCCATCAGTCTGAACTTACGCATCAGGGCGTTGCGAGTTTGTCAAAGGTTAGGTCTTAGGCCCCGAGAAGTTTACTACATCGGTAGCAATGAGGTGCTACCACCACCCCTAGAGGCTGAAGAGGAAAGCAAACTTCTTAGAAAGTTAGAGGACGGAGATTCTGGGGTTAAGGGAATTCTCATCGAACGTAACCTTCGTCTTGTCGTATACATAGCTAGAAAGTTCGAAAGCTCCGGGGTAGGGATAGAAGACTTGGTCTCCATAGGATCAATCGGCCTCATTAAGGCAGTGAACACCTTTGATCCATCGCGCAACGTGAAACTGGCAACATATGCCTCTAAATGTATTGACAATGAGATCCGTATGTTCTTGCGGCGCAACAACAAGACTAGAGCAGAAGTCTCCCTAGAAGAACCCCTGCATACAGATTACGATGGCAACGAAATTGGTTGGATCGATATCCTAGGTGTGGAAAGTGATGTCACCAAAGGAATCGAAGAAGAAGTCGATCGGGCCCTTTTGATAGGAGCCCTTAAGCGACTCAGTCCCCGGGAAACAAGAATTATGAAACTCCGCTTCGGACTTGAAGATGGAGAAGAGAAAACTCAAAAAGAGGTGGCAGACTGTCTGGGCATATCCCAGTCATACATCTCTCGCCTAGAAAAGCGTATTCTAAAAAAACTGAGGCGGGAGCTTAAGAAACTCGAATAAAGGGCAACACCATCTAGCAGCGGTCGCACATTCCCGCCTACAGGATAGGTAAGGGTAAGGACATGTCTTAAACAAGACAGAAAGCCTATTTCCGGCGCAGAAAGGCCGGTATATCCAAGTCATCGGTGGCAAAGGGTTTGATATCAAACTCGTCTTTGCTTGCTTGGCGACCGACTGGTCCCGGCTTAGAATCAGGCCGCTCATCGAAACCAGTGGCGATAACAGTTACCCTGATTTCATCTTTGAGGGATTCGTCAATCACTGCACCGAAGATGATGTTTGCATCGGTATCGGCAGCAGCTGCAATGAGCTCAGCAGCTTCATTTACCTCAAAAAGGCCCAAAGAGGAGTTGCCCGTGATGTTGAGCAAGATTCCTTTAGCTCCTTCAATCGAAGCCTCCAGGAGAGGACTGGATATAGCCATGTTAGCGGCTTTGGCTGCCCTGTTCTCCCCACTGGCGTAACCGAGTCCCATAAGCGCAGAGCCTGCACTAGTCATGATGGTTCGCACATCAGCAAAATCTAAGTTGATAAGACCAGGGACAGTAATCAGATTAGAGATCCCCCGGACACCATGGAGCAACACATCATCGGCCATGCGAAATGCCTCAATTATGGAGGTCTTCTTCTCCGCCACCTGCAATAATCGATCATTGGGGATAGTTATCAAAGTATCTACTTTGTCCTTGAGGGCAGCAATGCCCTGCTCAGCCTGGTTCATCCGGCGCTTACCCTCAAAAGAGAATGGTTTAGTTACAACCCCCACCGTCAAAGCTGCCACTTCTCCGGCAATCTCAGCTACAATGGGTGCCCCCCCTGTACCCGTGCCGCCCCCCATCCCGGCGGTGATAAAGATCATATCCGCCCCTGCCAAAAGGGCCTTTACTTCATCGCGGCTTTCCTCCGCAGCCTTCTGCCCTATTTCTGGGTTAGAGCCCGCACCTAGACCTCTAGTCAACTTCTCGCCCATCTGGATTTTATGGCTAGCATTGGACAAGAGCAACGCTTGGGCATCGGTATTTAACGCGATGAATTGCACACCCTGCAATTCAGCTTCAATCATGCGGTTAACGGCATTGCTTCCGCCTCCACCGACTCCCACCACTTTTATGTTGGCAAATTGACCAGCCTGCATATCGAATTCGAACATGTCCCTCTCTACCTCCCACAAACCGGAACTTACCGGTGTATCTGTTGCTAAAACCTGAGCCAGTCTCGCACTTTCTGCCACAAACCTTTGAAAGCTCCGGGCTGTCCACTTCTGTCCGCCGTCGTAACCAACCCACGCACTTGATGTTGAACTAGTCCCATGACAGCTGCCGATACCGGGCCCTGCAGACCATCGGGCAGGCCTGGAACATCACTCGGGATTACCACCTCAACGGGCATGTCCAGAATCTTCGCACCAAGGTCAGCAAATCCCGGAATCATAGCTCCACCACCCACCAGCTTTAGGCCGGCAGGCCAGGCAAGACCAACACCGACTTTAGCGATCTCATCACCGACTAACTGCCAGATCTCCTCTGCTCTAGCCATAAAAACTTGGTTGTATTTCTCCGATGCCGCGACTTCACCCGCTAGCTTTCCCCATGTAGACGACTCTGCCGACCACGGATTGCACCCCAATCCCTGTACTAGACGCTCGGCCTCTTCTAATGAGATACGCAACCCCACGGTCAAGTCACGGGCGAGGTTGTCCGCTCCCACGGGCAGGGTACTCAAATGCTGCAGGCGAGAACTGCGAAACAGAGCAATCTCGGTCAGGCCCGCACCAAAATCAACCAAAACGACTCCCAACTTCCTATGGCTGGGAGCCAGCGCCATGTCGGCCGCGGCGAGGCATTGTACTACAATCTCCTTGACTTCTATCCCGGCTCTGCTCAGACAATCTAGATAACTCTCCAATAACGGCAAAGCCACCGTTACGAATTGGGCATCGAGCTCAAGAGTTCGGGCCACTGCCCCTTCTGGCTCTCCATCAACTTGGCTGCCGTCCAGGGCAAAGGCCCTTACCGATTGATAGACGACAGGTCGACCCGGTGGAACTGCTCGTGACTTGGCCGCACTTAAGGCCCGCTCGATGTCCCCCGCCTGTACACGATGACTTGGTCGCCTAATGTCAACGGCCCCCATGGCAGCAAAAGAGGATGTATGCACTCCCGGTATTCCCATGACCGGCGGGGGCATCTGTATGGCAGCCATCCTTTCTGCCTTGATGACAGCCTCCATGATCGCCGCGGCTACCGATTCCGGATCCATGATTGCGCCTCGATGCATCCCACTATGGGAACCTGTACCAACCCCCATTATGCGGTTTATACCTTGGGAGTCTATTGCAGCAATCACTACAGAAACCTTGGATGTGCCTAGGTCCAAGCCTGCCACTATATGTTCTTCTGCTAAGTAGGCCCCTTCCAACTACTCTCCACCTTTGCTTCCTAATTCCACAATATAGGTAGATTCCCTTTTTGACCGGAAAGTTTTCCCCAGGTTACGGCGACTTTCGAACAACGGGACGTTCCGGGCTCGAGACATCCACTATCACGTATGCCGACGAGCCGAGCGAATGCAAGCGTGGTAAAAAAGCAGCCACCACTTGAAGCTTCTCGGTCATACGGCCGGGGTCCCCTAAGTGAAATTCCACCAGTTCGCGGCTGATTAACCGTAACCCATCCCTCTTTGAGACATTTACTTCGGAAACGGAATCTATTACCCCTGCCGGCAAAGCATCTATTATGCTGGTAGCCAAAATCAGCTCAGCTAGATTCTTTCTACCAACTACCAGTGAGGCTGGATCAGCCCCGGTAATGATCGGCAGGCTAATGCCATTCATGTCTATCCTACCGAGCACTGTGCCATCAACAGCTACCCCCCAAAACTCTGAGCCCAAGGGTACTATGCCAACGGGTACATGCTCCTCCACATCGATATAGACCGTATCAGGCAGGTGGCGCCGGACTATGGCTCGGGAGACTATTGGCTCCTCTTCCAGCCGCCTCATGGCATGGTCAACATCGACCCTAAGAAGGCTTGTCCCCATCTCAATCCCCGCAATACTAGCGAGCTTCTCCACAGGGTAACTAGATCCCTGGGCTTGAATATCTTGAACGGTAAACAAGGGAGAGTGAAAAAAACCATATAAACCTATGACCAA
>JAAYRF010000226.1 GCA_012518905.1 Bacillota bacterium
GTAAGAACAGACGTAGGTTCATCCATAATAAGCACTTCGGAATTAAAGGACAGGGCCCGGACTATTTCCACCATCTGTTGCTTGGCTACCGTCAGATCTCTTACCCGGGCCTTTGGATCTAGATCAAGATTCATCGTGTCCAAGAGATCCTGGGCATCTTGGTTGATCTGCTTGTCGTCTAGCAGGAAGCGGGCTCCTTTTCGTGGTTCCCGTCCGATGAAGATATTTTGTGCCACTGTGAGGTGGGGCATGAGATGTAGTTCCTGATGGATGATGGCAATCCCCAGATCCTGAGCTGCTTTGGGGTTAGGGATGTCCACCTCCTTGCCTTTGTAGAGGATACGGCCTGCATCTTTTGCATAAACACCGGTGAGTACTTTCATCAAGGTCGACTTGCCAGCACCGTTTTCTCCTACCAGAGCATGTACTTCACCGGCCCGTAGTTCGAACCGGCAATCCTTAAGAGCATGGACACCGGGAAAGGTCTTCTCGATCCCTTCCATCAAAACAAGAACTTCGCCCATGGGGTACCTCCTAGCACTGCGCAGACTGTGATTCCTAGATAGAAAACAACCGGGAATGTTAATAGATAGTAAATATAGCTTACACTAATATATACAGCATGAGGGGAGAAAGTCCTGCCCGCAAATAAAAGTAGAGGGCAAATAGCGCAAAAAGTGTGTGAGATATACTCAAATGGGGAAAACCGCCCTTCGTTCCCTCAATCGGAGCTGTCTATATGCAAGTAAGAGTGTAGCCGGGCTCAATTGAGGGAAAATACCCTTAAGACTGTGGGCCTTGGACAGGAAGGACTTGGACAATGGGAGGATGAACTCTAGAAAGAAAGTGAGTATCCCATCCCGAAAGGAGAATACAGCGTGACAAATCTGTCCTATGATGCTAAGATGCGGGAGGCCATGCAAGCTTTAACGCAGTGGGGTGCTTTTCTTACCACTAGTGCTGATGGTGCTCAAAACACAATGGCCATTGGTTGGGGCAGCATCGGGTTTGCGTGGGGGAAGCCCCTTTTTACCGTGTTGGTTAGAAATACTCGCTATACCCATGAACTCTTGGAGAAAGCCACAGAGTTTGTGGTCAGTATTCCACTTACTGATCATATGCAGAAAGAGTTGGACTATTGTGGGACACAATCTGGACGGGACAAAGATAAGTTCCGTACATCTAACCTCAAGACGGCACCGGGGCAGAAAGTAAGTGTTCCCATCATTGCCGGTTGCCAGTTACACTACGAATGCCGGATTTTGACGAGTTTGCCCATAAGTCTTGATGAACTACATGAAAGCTGCCACCAGTGGTATGCAGATGACTATCACATACTCTATGTTGGTGAGATCCTGGCTTGCTATGAGATTGCATAAACCGGCACAGCCATTTAGCTTGGTGGCTCAGCCTAAGGCACTACATGCCCAACAGCAATTTCGCCCCGGACCAGATAAAGTAAACCGCCAAGATTGCCAGAAAGATGCTGCCTGTCAGTAGGAGGCCTCGATAGACCCTGGGGCTAATGAGCTTTCTGCCTGTTACCAGAGCCAGGGAGACCAGGAAGTACCAAGCATAATCGGATGCTATGTGCCCTATGTAAAAGGCGCCTAGAGCTGCTGTTCCTTTTTCCATGGCCATGGCTACATAGGTTGCTCCCACACTGGTCCACCATAGCCCCCAATAGGGATTGGATACCGTTGCTAGACTACCGGCAACTAACGGGCCAGAGTGGCGGGAAGTCGCAGAATCTGGCTCGGCACTGATGGCAAGCTCGGCTGTGCGGCTGGTTTTGGCGGTATCCAGGGCCATCCATGCCAAGAGGGCACCGCCGGCAACGGCAATGGCGCCTACTACTATCTGGCGTCCGAGTATGGCGCCAAGACCGAGAGCGAGGCCGGCGACGGTTAGAAGCTCAACCAGCGCATGACCAGTGATGGCTAGTACCCCTCCGGGAAGTCCCCTCTTGATGGTCTCATTAATGTTGACTATCAAGAGGCTTCCGGGCATCATGGCTCCGGATAGACCCACTAAGAACGAACTGATTAGTATAGCTCCGAGATTCACAAGACTCCTCCTTTGGGTTCAATAAATTGGTCATTCACCACGAAATCCATGAATCCTTCCATGGGTTCA
>JAAYRF010000027.1 GCA_012518905.1 Bacillota bacterium
ACTAGCCCTACCCCGATATTGCCCAGCTGAGCGCACGCTCACATCCAGTCTTTGCACCCGAGCAGCAGCCTCGACACCGGGTAGTTCTTTGTGAATATAGAAGGGCGGCTCATAGATGGTGACTTCTCCTTCGTCGCCCATTCCCGCTCCCCCATAGCCCAGTGACCCTCCCGGTCCCATGCTGCCGCCTCCCGGAAGAGCCCACTGCTCCCTGAGGACAATATCACTCCCATGCTTGTACTGAATCTGGTCAGCGAAGTTCTTATCGAGGGTGCGGGCGGTAGATGCCCCATAGATACCCATGGATACAGTTAAGATAATGAGGAGAATCAGTGGACTGTATTGCCCCGGATTCCTCTCCAGATGCAGTGTAGTCAAGGAGAAAGCTGCACCTGCCCAGCGCTGGGTAGCCCAAGCCAACCCCTTCATGAGCAAGGGGTATATCCGCAAAGCCACCAAGGCCATAGCCACCAAAAACAGCGCAGGGACCACAAACAGCATAGGATCGAGGAGCAGCTCAGTGCTGGTAGCATCCTTAGTAGTCTGTACCATAAGAGCTTGCCTCTGCAATGAACGATAGCCTAAGTACACGAGCCCCACCAAAAGAAAGTCTAAATAGTATCTTTGCCAAATGGGTGCGCGAGTTTGGCGCACCCTTTCCTGTTTGTAGGTAACGATGCTGTGGCGAGTTGCGGAGAAGACCGGGATGAGGCAAGCTAATACAGCGGTGATAACACCATAAAGAGCATACTGATAAGCCTCACGACCTAGCCTTACCGGCAAAGCGGTACGCTGGACAAAGCTCAAAAAGCCAGCAGACGCACCGATTACTTTGGAGACAAAAAGGCCTAGCCAAGGTCCTACCAAGAAGGCCACTATCCCCAACATGCACCATTCTATAAGATAGGAAAAAACGATTTGTGAAGTACTGGCTCCGCGACTTCGCAGCATGGCGATCTCCGTTTGTCGCCGATTGACAGTAAGGCTGGCGGCCAATACGATAAAATACAGGACCATGCCCAAGATAGGTACACTGAGCACAAACATGAGCAGCTTCAAGTAAAAAGCCCTCTTTTGAAAATACATAAAGATATTCAAGGGAGAAGACCAGAGCCGAGTTCCCGGCAAGATTTGGTTGGCTGTATTTTCTATATACTGCATTGTCTCAATGAGGTTAGGCAACTCATCTGCATATACACTGGTATGGTCAAATACCCAATACCAAACCAGCTCATAGACAGCCACACCCTCCATGGTCATTAGATGATCAGTGAGGAACTCCTCACTGACAAAAAAGCTATTCTCAAACGGCGGGTAGTAAGCCCAAATCGGCGAGCCTTTAGTCTCTTCCTTCTGGCGAAAGACTCCGACTACTTCAGTGGTAAGCGTCTTTACCTCTCGATCGTAATCACTGGTTGAGGCCAACCGCATCACATATTGTCGGCCAACCAAAAGCTCCTTGCTATCCAAGGCCTTTTCATCCACGATGACCTCCAAGACCCCATCTTCTCGGGGTAAAGGCTCAGGCCAGCGCCCCTCAATAACATCCACCATGTCTTGGAGGCCACTCATATATCGTAGGTTGCCGTATTGCTCTTTTTTCATTAATTCTGGGTCTACGGGCCGAATGCCTTGGGTATCTACTGTGCCAATCCGGGAGTAGTAAAGCAGCGGAGCCCCAATTAGCCCCTCCACCTTCGTCTCGAGAAAAGTCATGAGCTTGTTGTACTTCTCGATGTCAACTGATCCCCCCATACCGGGATCATGAAGCAAGAATATGGTATAGGGAAGGCGCCCTCTGCTAGTGCTCTGCACCCAATCCCGCATCAGCGAAAACTGCAAAGCACCATTAGTATAGATGGGTACCGTTGAAATCACACCCACCGCCACAATCAGCCCTAAAAGGAGCCCTAGTTCTAACCGCCAGTTCCTGACTATCTGTTTGATTACTATCCATAAGA
>JAAYRF010000227.1 GCA_012518905.1 Bacillota bacterium
CAACAAATGGGAAATCCAATATCTTACTAGGTGGTAAAATGCTCAAGACATCCTCTGGATCCCGATCTCGCTTCGCTGAACTTCCGGAATCACTACAACAAGACCTAAGTCTGTCCATACGGGAAGGCGCTCTCAATACCATCTTCGCTACACTGATCGGTGGGACTTTCCTGGTGGGCTTCGCACTGGAGATGGGGGCAAGCAGCACCCAGATAGGCATCCTGTCTGCCCTGCCGGCCTTGCTTAACTTGGTGCAAATCTTAGGCTCCTATTTTGTCACCAAAGTAGGCAGTTCCAAGCGAGTTTGTGTGGCAAGTGCCGCTTTATATCGTCTGGTGTGGCTTTTGATTGCACTTCTACCTCTACTGCTTTTCTGGAGCACGGGAGAGTGGGGTGCCGTAGCTGTACTCATCGCCTGCCTAGCAGTAGCTAGCCTATTTGCCTCACTCAGCGGCGTTGCTTGGATGACATGGATCACGGAAATGGTACCGGAGTCTGTAAGGGGTCGCTTCTTCGGCCACCGGAACATGGTCGCCGGCGCTGTAGGCATGGTGGCTTCCCTGGTAGCGGCTCAGTTTATCGATCGTTGGCAGGCACTCTCTAGCACTCCATCCCAGCGCCTCTTAGGGTTTTCCTTACTCTTCGGTATTGGTCTGGCCTTCGGTCTGTGGGGCTTAGTGGGACTGCGTCGCATACCCGATGTCCCTCTACCGGAAAATAGTAGGGATGCATCCTTCTGGGAGGAGCTAAGACGCCCTCTTCAAGATCCAGGCTTTCGCCGCTGGATTGTATTCTCTACAGTCTGGGGATTTGCTGTGGGTATTGGCAGTCCATTCTTTAACGTATACATGTTGGAGACTTTGCATATGCAGTTTTCAGTCATAGCCATCCTGGGCCTAGTCAGTGGTATAACAAATACGCTAGGTATGCGGCTTTGGGGAAGCATTATAGACAATGTTGGAAGTAAACCCCTTCTAGCTATTTGCTCCGTGGGAGGAGGCGTAATACCTTTAATGTGGGTATTTACCAGCCCCACAAATTGGAGTATCCTGTGGATCGCGCACCTGCTAAATGGCTTGGCATGGTCTGGTATCGGTCTTGCCACTTCCCAGCTCTTAATGGCAACTGCGCCCAGAGAAGGAGCTAGCATGTATTTTGCTGTTTTTGCCGCTATTACTGGTATTGCTGGGACAGTATCTCCCCTCATCGGTGGAGCCCTAGGCAGCGCATTTGCCTCCGTCACCTGGCAGATCGGCAGTACTACTTTAACTGGGCTCCAGCTGCTTTTTATCCTCACCGGTACTCTGCGGTTGCTATCTCTTTCGCTTCTTGGGCCAGTACCTAGTGCCAAGGAGATGTCCCTAGGTGAGATGATGGCTAAGCTGAGAAAGTTATCGCCACTGCAGGGCTTCCAAGCCCAGCAGCTAGGCTCCATGGGCCTACAGGCTATTGAGAACACGTTTTTCCATATCGGAGAAGCCAGCCTGCAAAGCGAAAGACGCATTCAGTCTTTACTAGACCGAGGCTTTGATTTGACCCAGCAGGTTAAAGAGGCCACTGAACGAATGGAACAATCCATTGATACTGGTCTATCCCGGTGGGAAACCGTCCTCGGGATGCTCATATCCCCATTAGTGAGGGGGATCCGGGTCATGCAAAGGTTCCTATCGGATCAAGATGATGAAGGCCATGATAAGACCCAGCACCCCGACGGTTAGTGGGTAAGTTGGTGATTGACGGATTCATGGACAGGAGTGATCCCTTATGTTGAATCAACTCACAGCCTTCTACGAAGTGCTGCTGAGCCACGTTTCGAATCTTACCATTCAATATATCCCTCGTTTTGGCCATGGAATACTCATCTTGGCTATCGGATGGCTGGTAGCTGCCTTGGGGCGGAAGATCCTGCAAGTTCTCTTAAGGGCCATCGGCATTGATGTGTTCTTAGGCAAACTAGGTATAGACAAGCTCATAGAACAAGGGAAAATCAGTCGCAAGCCATCACAACTTATAGCCATGCTCTTTTACGGCTTGGCCTGGTTTGTCTCTATTCTCATGGCCCTAGACGTGTTGGGCTTGGAGACAGCCTCTCTCCTATTGGAAAATCTGGTGAGCTACCTGCCCAAAGTCATCACTTCCCTGATCATGCTGGGGCTAGGTCTATACGCCGTGGATTTCGTGGTAGATCTCTTGAGAGACATCTACTTCCCTAGTCGGCCATCTTTAGCACCGACTGTTGTAGCCATTACCCGTTGGGGACTGACCCTTCTGGTTATCTTCGCCGTCACAGAATACCTGGGCATAGCCAAGTCACTCATCACTTTGCTCTTAACAGCCAGCCTTGGGGGAGCAGCCCTTACGTTAGTGTTAGCCTTTGGGATCGGAGGCATAGAAATGGCAAAAGATATCTTGGCAGGCTACTCCCTCCGCAGGCATCTTAAGGTCGGCGATGCCATACACTCTAATGATGAGAAGCTGCAGATTCGGCGAATTGCCCTTACCGCCACTGAATTGGAAAAGGGTGACGAGGTTGTGCTGATCTCCAACTCCGTCTTGATAAGCGATAGATTGTGCGTTTCCATAGCTGAAAACAAGTCGCCCGACCGCTGAGCCCGTCACTCTCAAAATCCACGCAGCTCAAGTGTGCCAGCGATCATATAATGGATAATCACGTCCGAAGTCCGCTGAAATCACGCCCCCGGAAAGCGTGCCCGTTCAATTTCCATAAGGGCATCCCCATTATTGATAGGATGCCCTTCATCGATACCGGAGATGATAGACAGGCGAGACCAAGTAGCGAAAGCCCCCTAGAAAAACCAAAGGAATGCGAGGCAAAGCTGGCCTGCCTGGCCAGTCTATCTTAATGGTCCCCTAGTTAGATAGTCCAATTGAGTCAGGAGGGCAAGTGATAGCCATCGGTATAGCCACTTCGCCGGTAGCGGGGATATCTATCTTTGCGGGCAGAGATGATGCTAGCTGCCAACTCTCGTTG
>JAAYRF010000028.1 GCA_012518905.1 Bacillota bacterium
GACATCTGTTATGGACGTTATCGGTGATATTGAAGCGGAAACAAGCTTTGGCGGTGTGGAAGTGAAGGAGATCGAAGGCGATCTCAAGGCAAGAGGATCCTACATAGTTATCGGGGCCAAGAATCTTACCGGTAGTGTTCTTGCTGCCAGTGAGTATGGCACCGTCCGCCTCCAAGGTATCGGGGGAGATACAGTAGTGGATGCCAAGCGTTCCGATGTAAGTATCGTCATAGATGGGCCCCTTGATCATCGCATTTCCCTGGAGACTCATAACGGCACTCTAGCTTTGCGAGGCACTCTATCCAGCTTACAGCTAACAGCGGCTGAAGACGGCAAGAAAGCCCTTAGCGAGGTAGTGGGAGCGGGCACACATAGTATTGATGTGAAGAATGTGCAGGGAAATATCTCGGTAACCCACCCCCCACATCCATGAGATGCCTACCCTCTTGAAGCAATGCCGGGTCCTAAGGGTATCAGCCCTGGAGAGGCCCGGCTTGAGTATGCTATAGGGCATCATAGCCAGCACAAGGAAACCTGCATACATTCGAAAAAGGCAAAGGTATTCCAATCCTATGTTGCTCAGCAGTCCTTATATATCTAGGATTCAACCTCCCGAAGACCTCGAATGAAGTCTACCGGCACCGTAAAGACAATGCCCGTATTAGGTCCAGTCAAATCTCCGATGATGCCCTCGATGATCTTAACGGCCAGGTCTACCTGGTGGTCCTCCACGATGGCCATGAGCGTACGGCTAGGCGCCGCGGAACCCATAGCTACCTGGCTAAGCCTGGCAAAGATAGGTGCTGACTCAGCCATCAGATAGCCCATACCCATGGACTCAAAGACGGTGGCTCCACTGATGCCCTGGTTGCTAAATTCCAGCAGAATCGAAGAGAGTAGCTCAGGACGTTGGATGACAGCAAACAGCGCTTTCATGTTAGTTAGTCCTCCCGAAAGTGAAGTTGCGGTGTTACCACTACAATACACCTAGGGAGATGCAAAATCAAATGTGATCGCTTGGCGCAGGAAAACATATCCTGCCGTTTAAGTATTCTATCAAGGGCAATTCATAGGATGGAGGATCGGGCTATGGGCAGGAATCTGAAAGGACTACTAGTATGTACACTTTTCGCGATTGCTTCAGTCGTCGCTGACCACGTCGGATTTGGTTTGATACCCATATCTTCAACCCATACACTCACAGGATTCTTGGCCATTGCCTTCGGGGTAATGGCCCTTTATTATGCTCTTGTATCGATGACTATCTATTCAGTAGAGCGGCGTCATGGTATGCCCGGTGAGGTAAAAATGCTAGAAAGCCTCTATCGAGTAGCAGCCTTTTTTGGATTACTGGCAGGATTCGTATACGTTCAAGGCAAACTAGCCGTCTTCGGCAGTTTCTTCTCCCTCTTTGGCGGCATGCTTCTGGGCTGGTCTTTACAGGGTCCGGTAAGTGGAGTCGCTGCTTGGATCTTGGTCACTTTAAAGCGCCCCTTTCGCATCGGTGATCGGGTGCAGTTCCCTTCCTTGGGGCTGACAGGGGATGTGATGCAGCTTACGGCTATGTACACCACCTTGAATCAAGTGGGTGGAGCCATTGGTAGTGAGGAGGCAGTGGGGCGTAGTATCCTCATACCCAACGCTATGCTATTTAGCAATGTTGTGATCAACTATACCGCCCAGACAGAGACATCATATATCCTCGATGAGGTGGTGATTCGCATCACCTATGACTCCGATTGGGATACTGCCGTTCAGATTCTGACCGAAGCCGCCCGGGAGGTGACGGCAGATATCATTCGTGATACGGGTCAGGAGCCATATGTAAGGGCTGACAACTACGATTATGGAGTCTATATGCGACTTCGCTACATTACCTTGGCTACAGATCGACCCCGCATATCCTCTCTCATCCTCGAACAGGTATTCAAACGCTTTCAAGAGAACAAGAATGTGGATTTTGCTATCCCCTATGTATACTCCTTCAAGCGAGGGAAATCGGCTTCGGAAAGTCACGGTGCCATCGGTGATCGGGCTACCCAGTTAATCCCGGTGCGAGCCATCACCGATGCTGCTGTACTCCTTAAAGAGCTGGAGAAAGACCCAGAGACAGTAATACCCCTGGCCCAAAACATTGCAGAAAAGGGCCTGCTTCAGCCCCTAATCGTGACACGCAATCTCGGTGAGGATACTTATACTCTAATCACCGGCCATCAACGCCTAAAGGCCCTCATGTACCTTGGCTGGGAGACGGTACCAGCGGTTGTGCAAAACCCCATTGGTTCTGAAGTTCAGCC
>JAAYRF010000006.1 GCA_012518905.1 Bacillota bacterium
CAGGATACACTTGCAGTCCTTCGGGAATATGCCCCCCTACAGGGTGTGATGCACTGCTTCTCCGGTAGCTGGGAGACGGCTCAGATCTGCATAGACATGGGCCTGCATATCGGTTTCGCTGGGCCTATCACATTTAAGAACGCTAGTCGCTTGCAGAAAGTAGTCACTCAAGTACCTTGGGAGAGATTGGTTGTGGAAACCGATTGCCCGTATCTTAGTCCAGAGCCCCTGCGGGGAAGACGCAATGAGCCCGCCAATTTGCAGTACATCTTGGAAAAGCTAGCGGAGATCAAAGAGGTTACCTACGAAGAAGCGGTGAAGATGACTACTTTGAACGCACGCCGGGTATTCAACCTCGAATAGCATCACCAAAACAATGGGGTGTTGCGGGCCAATAGCGCTACACCCCATTTTCCATGGTTAGAAATTCAGCAAGATTCCGGCCATTCCACCTAGGAATATGAGTAGAATGGGACTGAGCTTAGTTCTCGTCATTAGTATGAAGGTGGCTATGGCCAAGAGTGCAGTTTTTGAATCGATTACAGCGGAAGGCAAGATGTAAAGAGCTGCAGAGACGATCAAGATCACGACGGCTACTTGAATACCCGACATCAGTTTCCCGGTAATCTTGTGATCCCGATATCGGTTGAGGAAGTAGATCAAAACAAAGGTGAGAATCAAGGATGGGGAGATGACTGCCAAAGTGGCAACGGCTGCTCCGAGGAGGCCGAAGAGGCGGTATCCAACAAAGGTGGCAGTGTTGATGGCGATGGGACCTGGTGTCATTTCGGAGATGGCTACCACATCAAGAAATTCCTGTAGGGTAAGCCAGCCCGATGCCACCAGTTCTCGCTGGAACAGAGGAATCATGGCGTATCCGCCGCCATATGCAACCAGCCCAACCTTGAAAAAAGCTAAGTATAATGCTGCTAGGTTCATGTCAATCGGCGCCTTGCTTATTCCTTGCGGAAAGCAGGCAGCGCTTTCCCCCTTGTAGTCATGTTTTATGGCAAGGTTTGATGCTTCATTACTAGGCTAGTAAAAGGCCAGTGATTGCCGCCAAAAGAACAATGGCAATGGGATGGACATTAACACTAAACATAATTACCAGGCCGGCTGCAGCGGCTAACCACTTCCAGCGAGCATCGAGGGTCTGGCGGGCTATGCGCAGGGCTGTCGCCAAGATTAGACCAACTACTACAGGTCGAACGCCATAGAAGAAACTGGACACAATCTCCCACTCATGGAAGTTATGAAATACAGCCGCAATAAGGGATATGATAATAAACGAAGGCAACGTGACCCCGGCCGCGGCTGCCAAGCCACCGGCAGCACCTCGCATCTTGTGCCCAGTGAAGAGTCCCATGTTGATGGCCACAGCCCCGGGAATCAGCTGGACACTGGCAAAGCATTCTAGGAAGTCATTCGGCTGCATCCAGCCTTGTCTTTGCACTAGCTCCTGCTCGATGAGGGAGATCATGGCATATCCACCACCAAAGGTGAATGCCCCTATCTTGAAAAATGTCCAGAAAACCGACCAAAGACTGGGCTGAATTTTCCCCGTAGTGGAAGCAGCTTCTTGCGGTGTGTTAAGTACGGTTTTTACGTTTTGGGCCATTGAATTGCTCCTTTCTAGTGCCTTTGGTGGATGATGTTGCGTTAGTTCTGCTGTAGCTCTACTTTGTAACGGAAGCGGTCCCCTCTTACTACGGATCTACGAAATTCAACCGGCTGATTCTGCGGGGAAAATGAAATTCGCTCCACCAAGAAGACAGGTGTATCTTTTGGGATCTCCAAAAGAGCTGCTTCATCCGGTGTTGCAGTAACTGCCTGTAGGTATTCTTCTGCACGGGCAATGTAGATTCCGTAGGTTGTTTCAAGCAGATCATACAAACCTTCAAGATAGCTAAGCTCGGTCAATCCGGGGCATAGCGAACTGGGTAAGTAGGACGTTTCCAGCATGATAGGTTCTTCGTCTACGTGACGAAGCCGCTCAATAACCATCACTAATCCCCCAGTTTCGAGGCCCAGCCGCTTGGCGAGCATCGAATCGGCATAAGTCTCGTCCCGGCGCAGGATCTTGGAGGAGACTCGATGAGGACCCCCACCGAAACTCCGTGCTAGACTATAGAAGCGAAGGAGATCCTGTTCCAGCTTAGGCTTGGCAACCGTACTCCCAATGCCTTTACGAGTTATAACCCACCCTTCCCTTTGCAGCTCTGCTAAGGCACGGCGAACGGTAGCCCGGCTCACTTGACATGTCTCAGCCAGTTGACTCTCTGAGGGCAAGAGTTCGCCATCGGTCCACCTGCCCTGTAATATCTGATCCAAGAGGGTAGTTTTGATCTGGTAGTATAGTGGCACAGGACTGGATGGATCAAGCATTGTCCCACCTCCTACGAGTGGCTACTGCCCGACCTGTATACATGTGCATACAGGTTGCGTCCTCAGCTTAGCAGAAATGGTTATAGCCGTCAACCGATAAGGGAGTTACCCCATCGTATGCGTCCATTCGGCCAAAGCGCAAGCCGGCACCTAAATAATGCTATCTTCGTCGGTGGCTAGGAGGCCTCGATGGGCTAGGGCCTGACGAGCTTCTTCCAGGTCTTCTAACCTTGCATACTCAACGGAATGCAAATGTACGCCATCAGTTAACGATGAGAGTAGGGTTGCTTCCTCCTTTGCTAGTGCTTCTATGAAACGTTTCACGTCTTGTCTAGACCTCATCATTAAGCATCCCCGCAGTTCGCCGTAGAGAGGATGCTCTACGATGACATCCAGCACCTTGAGACCATGATCTACCATGATGTTGAGTTCATCTTCGGTATCCTGCGCCTGGTGTTTGACAGCTAGGACGGCTTGATTGGCGGCTTCTCCTTGGGGAAGAAGATACCCTTGAGGAGTAGCCATTATGTCATACCCCTTGGCCCTTAGAATGGCTACATCCTGCACGATAACCTGGCGGCTGACACCTAGATCCTTCGCTAGATCAGAACCGCTCATTGGCGTGGAGGTTGTTGACAGCTTCTGAAGAATGTTTTCCCGGCGTTTCCCGCTCATAAAGTCATCACCCTAAGAGCCTATTTTGAGCATTCGCTCGATGGCTACCCGTGCCCACTGGGCAATCTCGTTATCAACAGTGATTTGATTTCTGATCTCGCCAGCAAGCAAACCTTCCAAGCACCATAAAAGGGTGACAGGAGTGGTTTTCATCATATCGGAGCATGGCTCTACCCGCTCGTCCAGTGACCGAATATTCTTCTCTGAATGCTCTTTGCCCAATCGCCTAACTAGATTGATCTCCGTACCGATTGCCCAAGAAGAGCCAGGGGAGGCGGCTCGTATACGTCCAATGATACCTTCCGTAGAGCCACTATCGTCAGCTTCTTTGGCGGTGTCATGGGGACATTCCGGGTGCACTATGATTTGGATACCAGGGTGTTCTTGCCTAAGCTTGTAGATTTGGTTGGGGTTGAATTTTGCATGTATTGGGCAATAGCCATTCCACAAAATGAGCTCCGGATCGGAAGAGCCCAACAGCTCTTGTCGGTGGCGATCCCAAACAGACATAGCCTCAAGGGAAATGCCCACCAGCCTGCCGGTGTTGCGGCCCAAGTGTTCGTCAGGTAGAAAGAGTATTCTCTTACCTTGGGCTAAGGCCCAGCGAAAGATTCTCACAGCACTAGACGAAGTGCAGGTTAACCCGCCGTGTTTACCACAGAAGGCTTTGACTTCAGCAGAAGAATTGACATACGTGATGGGGATAAACTCCTGGTTGAAGCGGCTTTGTATTACTTCCCAACACTCTCGGACTTGCTGGGCGTTGGCCATATCTGCCATCATGCAACCTGCTCCGGGCTCTGGCAAGATAACAGTCTGCTGGGCGGAGGTGATTATGTCTGCCGTTTCGGCCATGAATCTTACTCCAAGGAAGACGATGTAGTGGGCTATCTTGTTTTCCGCAGCGTGTCGGGCAAGGAGGAAAGAATCACCCCTGAGATCGGCGAATTCGATGACACTGTCGTGTTGGTAATGATGACCAAGAATGAGTAGTTTTGCACCCAGCTGTTTGCGAATAGTTTGTATACGGGCACGCAGAACCTCTGGCCGCAATCTGGGACTGGACGATATGCTTGAAGAGCCATGGGCTACTGTATCACGAGCCATATTCATTCTCCTTATCAATGGGCTTGTAGTTCCAGGCTGATATCCAAAGGAAGGGCGGAATGGGTAACCCAACCGAGGGATATGACATCAACGCCGGTGGCGGCTACCAGGGAAACTTGTTTGGGAGTTATGCCGCCTGAGGCTTCGACAATGGCTCTCCCCTTGATTATGTCTACAGCCTCGCTCATTGTGCCTGGATCCATATTATCTAACATAATAACATCAGCCTCCGCGGCCACTGCCTCCCTGACCTGTGCAAGATTTTCTACTTCCACTTCTACTCTCACCATGTGACCTACACGCTCTTGGGCCAGCTTAACGGCTTTTTCCACGCTACCGGCTATTTCAATGTGATTATCCTTGATGAGGACTCCGTCATCTAGACCAAAGCGGTGGTTTTTACCGCCCCCCACACGCACAGCATATTTTTCCAATGCGCGGAGTCCTGGAGTGGTCTTTCTGGTATCGGTGATGGTGGCATTAAAGGGTTTTGCCGCCTCAACTGCTTCTTGTGTAGCCGTAGCGATGCCAGAGAGTCTTTGTAGCAGGTTGAGAGCTACCCGCTCACCCGCAAGTATGCTGCGGGCGTTGCCGGTTACTGTGGCTATCACATCCCCCTTATGGACTCTGTCCCCATCTTGTTTTAGTGGGGTGAAAACTATGTTTGGATCGACTAGGCACAGAACTTGCTGAGCCATGGGCAAACCAGCTAATACTCCCGTGGACTTGCTGATGAAACTTGCTTTTCCCACAGAATCCCGGGGAACAATGGCATCGCTTGTTACATCACCTCTGCCCAAGTCCTCCTCCAGTGCCTGGCGCAAGATCTTCTTTATTAGCATTGCCACACCTCTTTTGTGATAGAGCGGGTATGCATCACCTCTGAAAGATAAGTGAACCTAGCTGCATCTCCGCCGATGATATGCAGGGCCATTCACCCTCTTGAGACTCGCCTCATTTTGGCGTGCCCTTGCCTGGACCAACATCCTGTCCACTTCATTATCTGTCTATACAGCTGTCTTGTCAACACAAAATCATGTGACCCTCTTGGAAGTGACTCTTGATTTTAAAAGGCGATCCGGATATAATGAAAGACACAAGCGGATGTGGCCTAGTGGTATGGCATCGGCTTCCCAAGCCGAGGATCGCGGGTTCGAATCCCGTCATCCGCTCCATTTTTATGCCGGCGTAGCTCAATCGGCAGAGCGACGCATTCGTAATGCGTAGGTTAGCGGTTCAATTCCGCTCGCCGGCTCCAAGGGACTCCGTAACCAGGTGCTGGTGCGGAGTTTGTCAATTTGTGGGAAACAAGGAGAGCCCTTCGGAGGTGAATTCCGAAGGGCTCTCCTTGTTGATGGTGGTCGCATCTGGACTCGAACCAGAGGCCTCTACGATGTGAGCGTAGCGCTCTAACCGACTGAGCTATGCGACCAAGAAGATCTGCAATACTATTATATCGCGACCTAGCTGTGGTGTAAAGAACGATTTGATAGAACAAAAAAGTGAATTATTTACCATTCCCCGAAATGTATAGTCGATGTATGGGTGAGATAGATTACAGATAGAGGTCGGCAATGTCTTTCGGACCTGATTCGAAACTCAGAGTAGTTCGAGCCACTCTACCCGAACGTCCTTTTCTCGGCAAGTGGCAGACTCGTCCAGAGTCTATCAGCCCCAAAGACCCCTTGTCGACCTTTTGTGTTTGAGACTTGAGCTAAAAGCCGTTTATTGAGCGGCGGGGCAACTAAGCTATGGGAGGAGACAGGCTTTGGGTATTAGCACGGCCATTGCTCGGACGTTGATTTTCTATGCCATTTTGCTTCTTCTGTTGCGGATCATGGGTAAGCGAGAGATTGGCTCCCTTTCTCCTTTTGATTTGGTGGTTACCATCATGATTGCTGAATTGGCAGCACTGCCTATGGAAAACCCGGATATTGGTCTTCTAAATGCTCTTGTACCTATACTTACTTTGACCTTAGCTGAGATAACAGTCTCTTATCTGACATTAAAGAGCGAATCATTGCGTCTCTTGCTTACTGGAGCCCCCAGCATTATAATCCGGGGTGGAGAGATCATCGAAAGCGAAATGCGCCGGGTGCGCTATAACTTAAGTGATCTAATGCTGCAATTGCGCCTCAAAGGTGTCAGCAATATTGCCGATGTGGAGGCAGCCATTCTGGAAACCAACGGTGAACTGAGTGTGATTCTCAAATCCCAATATAGGCCTGTTATCCCAGCTGACCTCGGTATAGAAACCGAATATGAAGGTTTGCCTTTGATCATTATCATGGATGGGCAAATAAACAGAGTGAATCTCAAACAGGCAGGATTAGATGATGTGTGGCTAGAAGCTCGACTCCAGGAGCGGGGCATTGATTCTGTAGGGGACGTACTATTAGCTAGTCTAGATACGTTGGGGAGGCTGTTTGTACAGAGGAAAGACCGGTCTAGGAGGAAAAAACGTGCGGACATTCTATGATGTAGTAATAGTTGGTGCCGGGCCTGCCGGCATTTTTGCCGCTATGGAGTTGGCTCGCAGTCACGTGGACTTATCTGTTCTTCTAATAGATAAGGGTAGGTCTTTGAGCAAAAGAATTTGTCCAGCCCGCAAGACAGGAGTCTGCGCCTCATGCGATCCATGCGCTATCACCAGCGGCTTTTCTGGTGGAGGAGCTTTTAGTGATGGCAAGCTCAGCCTAGCCTCGAGTGTTGGCGGCCGGCTGACCGACTACTTACCTGAAAAGACCGTGCAGCGGCTTATCGACTATGCTGATGATATTTATCAGGAATTTGGAGCCCCCAACACAGTCTATGGACTTAACGAGGGAGCCGTGGAGGATATTACGTATGAAGCCTCCAAGTTCAACATTCAGCTAGTCCCCTGTCCCGTTCGGCATCTAGGGACGGATGCTTCTTTCGTAGTTTTGCAAGCCATGTATGAGTATCTTGTATCCCAGCCAAACATCACGTTTCTAGAACTGACTACGGTGCTGAAGATCCTAAAGGAAAACGAGAGAGTCACGGGAGTCCGTCTCCAGCGGAAAGGGGATGCACCAATAGATATCAAGGCTCGCTATGTGATTGTGGCCCCTGGCCGGGGCGGTGCAGCCTGGCTGCTGGCAGAAAGCAGACGGCTAGGTTTGACTACTGAGAACAACGAAGTTGATATCGGCGTGCGGGTAGAGGTACCTAATGCCATCATGGATCACATTACTCGGGATCTGTACGAGGCGAAGCTAGTGTATTACTCCGACACCTTCGATAACAGGGTTCGTACATTCTGTATGAATCCCGGTGGAGTTGTGTCAGAGGAGCGCTACGAGGGAGATCTTGCCGTAGTTAACGGCCATAGCTATAACGATCCAGAGTTGAGAACAAACAACACTAATTTCGCCCTTTTAGTATCTACTCGGTTTACCGAGCCCTTCAATGAGCCTATCGAATACGGCAAATACGTTGCTCGGCTGGCAAATATGCTAACTGGTGGCGGTGTCATGGTTCAGCGCTTGGGTGACCTTCTAAAAGGTCGCCGAACTGATGAGGACAGACTCAAGAAGTCTACGACCATACCGACTCTGTCCAGTGCAGTGCCAGGAGATCTGAGTTATGCTTTACCCCATCGTTACTTGATGTCTATTGTTGAGACATTAAGGGCGTTAGAAAACATAATACCAGGCATCTACTCCAGGAATACGCTTCTTTATGGGGTTGAAGTCAAATTCTACTCGGCCAAAATCGATGTTCAGCCCCATATGGAAACGGAGATCCCTGGATTATACGCCATTGGAGACGGAGCAGGTATCACCAGAGGGCTGATGCAAGCTTCTGCCAGCGGTGTGATCGTGGCCCGAAATATTCTGGGATTACCGTTACCGGCGTAAGCAGAGAGCATGCTCCTGAGGGCTTGAGCTCTTTAGTCTCCGGGAAGCTATAATCCCTGTGACAAGCGCTTATCCAGGATCTCAACGGTTGCTATAAGTACTTTCGCGGCAGTGGCAATGGTGGTTACGTCCACCCATTCATTAGCACCGTGAGCCTGATCGATACTTCCAGGGCCGAAAACGACACAGGGGGTGCCCGACTGGGCTATCTTGCTGGCATCAGTACCGTATGCAACTCCCCGTGGCTTGGGATCAAGGCCATAACTAGTCAGGGCTTGCTGCAAGGCCGGAACTAATGGACTGCTTAGGTCACATTCCAGCGGTGGAGAAAGCACAAACACTTCACCCCGGAGCCACCGGTTACCTAGGTGGTTTTGCTGGGCCAGAAATTCATCGATGAAATCTAACACTTGCTCTGGAGTCTCGCCGGGAACTAATCTTCGCTCTATGGCCACTCGGCAGGTGCCTGGCACTGTATTTAGCCCCTCACCACCACGAATTAAAGTGGGAGTCCAAGTGGCCGGCCCCGTGAGGGGGTGGGTGTTGCTTTTTGTGTAGGCAGTAAATGGTTCGCGCAATGCCGATAAAAGGGACATCATCTCCCAGATAGCATTGCGACCTAGCTCTGGGTTGGAGCTATGACAGGAGACCCCTTCGGCTATGAGTTCGAAGCGGACTGATCCCTTATGAGCTACTATGGGTGCTAACTCCGTTGGTTCTCCTACGATACAGGCATCAAACCTATAGTTGTCTTTGACGTAGAGGGACCCCTTGGCACTGATTTCCTCATCTATGGTACCGATGAAGTATAGGTCACTGGCCATTCTTCTTTTCTTAGCCAGGGCCCCGAGGGCAGCCAATTGAGCGGCTGTGCTTGCTTTGGGATCAGAGCTTCCTCTCCCATATAGTCTATTTCCCTCAAGCTGGCCCCAAGGCGGTACCGTAATGTTGCTGATTTGAACTGTATCGAGATGGCTTTGGAGTGCTATACTATGCTTGCCTTGGGTCCCCGGCAAACGAGCCATGACATTATATCGCTCCGGGAGCACTTCATCGAGCCACACTTGAAAACCAATCTGGCGCAGTTGGTCGGCTAGATAGTGGGCATAGCGTTTTTCCCCAAAGAACGAGGGATCGTCTTCAGGGGTCGCAAAACCTGGATTAACGCTGGGCACGGCGACAAGCTGCTTGAGCAGGTGTACCAATTGAGTTTCTGTCATCTGCATGAGGGCCACCATCCTAGAAGTAGTTGTCCATAAGAACAAAGCACATAGGACATATAGTTTGATTATCCCACAAGCTGCAAATGTTGGCAATAACAGCAAAGGACTTTGGTGGGATTTTAGGGAAGTTGTGTTGGTGGGAGGGAACGGGGCTTTTCGCAGAAGGGGATTGAAATAAATGAATCCGTTTGCTATAATGAGGTGGTAGTTAATCTCATCAAGCGCCTATAGCTCAGCGGAATAGAGCACCGGCCTCCGGAGCCGGGAGCGCAGGTTCGAGTCCTGCTAGGCGCACCATAATGAAAGCCACCGATTCCTTTTCCGGTGGCTTTCTTACTCCATGGAATCTGCATGGGCCATGCTATCTTGAAGTAAGATTAAGATGGAGCCGGAGCAGAGGGGGCAATGGGCAAGATGTCGATTATCCAGTGGCTCAATTACTTGACCGGCGTGGTTAATCCCACGAATCTCTTCGTATTATCTATTATTGAATCCGTTTTCTTCCCGCTGCCTCCCGACACTATGCTGTTACCGTTAGTTCTCATGAATCCAGAGAAAGGCATGGTACTTGCTGGGCTTACTACCATGGGATCAGTTATTGGAGCCGTGATCGGGTATTTTCTCGGTTTATGGGGAGGGCGTCCCCTCTTAGAGAAACTCGCCTCCGGTGACAAGTTAAAGAAAGTCGCTGACTTGTACGAAAGGTATCAGTTTTGGGCAGTGGGAATTGCTGGGTTTACTCCTATTCCATATAAAGTGTTTACAGTGTCTGCCGGTGCGTTTCGGCTTAGACTACATACCTTTGTTTTGGCTTCCATTATCAGCCGAGGGGGGAGGTTTTTCCTTGAAGCCGGCCTAGTCATGATCTATGGCCAAGAAGTTATCGGCTTTATTGAACGTTACTTCAATGCACTTACCATGGGTGTAGTTGTCATTGTTGCCGTTGCATGGCTGAGCTGGCATGGATGGAGACGGTATGGAAAGAAGCGGGAGGAATAGTAGGGCTCCTGGCGAAGAATAAAATAAAGATAAAAAGCGATTAGTCTACCTCTTGGTTTGGGACAAACTAGCCTGGACGAAAGGGTTAGAAGAAGCACAAGGAGGTCATTGTATGAAAATTGGTGTCTTAACGGTTCTCTATGGGCAATTGCCTTTTGCCGAGGCATTGGACAAGATTAAGAGCTATGGTTTGGAAGCTGTGGAGATCGGATGCGGCGGATTTCCTGGCAAAGCCCATTGTGATCCAGAAGTCCTATTGGCCGATGAAGCTAAGCTCAAGGACTGGAAGAAAGCCTTAGAAGACCGTGGTATGTTTATTAGTTGCCTCAGTGCCCATGGGAACCCACTCCATCCCCAAAAAGAGATTGCTGAGCAGTTCCACAAAGATTGGCGCAATGCCATACTACTGGCAGAGAAGCTAGGAGTGGAGATTGTAACGGGCTTTTCCGGCTGCCCAGGTGACCATGAGGGTGCAAAGTATCCCAACTGGGTGACTTGTGCTTGGCCCACTGATTTTCTGAAGATCCTCGAATGGCAGTGGGAGGAGAAGCTAATCCCCTATTGGCAAGAAGAGAGCAAGTTTGCCGCTGACCATGGGGTTACCAAGATAGCGTTCGAAATGCATCCTGGTTTCTCTGTCTATAACCCCTATACATTGCTTAAACTCAGAGAGGCTGTGGGACCATCCATTGGCGCCAACTTTGATCCGAGTCATCTTTTCTGGCAGGGGATCGATCCAGTGAAAGCCATCCGATATCTCGGTGAAAACGATGCTATCTTCCATTTCCATGCAAAGGATACAGCCATAGATGCATGGAACTCACCTGTTAACGGAAATTTAGATACGATTCCCTACACGGAGCTTTCCAAGCGTTCCTGGCTATTTAGAACAGTTGGTTATGGCCATGGGTACCAGGTTTGGAAAGATATGGTGAGCGCCCTTAGGCTGGTAGGGTATGATTACGTGCTGAGCATTGAGCACGAGGATGCTTTGGCCTCCATCGATGAAGGTTTTGGTAAAGCTGTGGAATTCCTCAAGGAAGTTGTTATGGAGGAGTCTTTAGCTGAGGCTTGGTGGGTTGACTAATAGGCATTACCGGGGATTTTTCCCTCGGCGCTAGCATGGATAGTACGATTCTTCAGCGGGGGAAAACCTCCGCTGACTTTGTTTCTACTTACCCTTTGATGGGTGTTGTATGGCAGGTATCTGAACTAGGGACTAGAAGAGGTATTCTAATTGTACCGAGAACGAGTCAATCGTTACTCATAGTGGGACGGTTGCCACCACGGGAGAAGGAGTTTTTACAGTAGGGGATGTAACTAGTGGTGGGGCTGCATAACCAGAGACTACTGGACGGAAGTTGGCGGCGTAGACGAGATAAACCGTTTGCCAGGAGGAATTGTAATGGGAGCCAAGCTCATAGATGGGAAAGCTATAGCTGCCGAGATTAGGCAGGCGCTGAAGGTTGAGATTGACCAGTTGCGTAAACAGGGCATAGTCCCAGGATTGGCAGTAGTATTAGTCGGAACGGATCCTGCTTCTCAAACGTACGTACGCTCCAAGCAGCGGGCATGTGCTGAGGTTGGTATTCGTTCGGAAGTGAAAACACTTCCCCCAGATGTTTCCCAACATGACCTTGTATCATTGGTTGACGAACTAAATCAGGACCCCCAGGTCCATGGCATCTTGGTGCAGTTGCCGTTGCCGCGCCATATTGATACTGACGTTATCATTAGAACAATCGACCCGGCCAAAGACGTTGATGGGTTTCATCCGATCAATGTGGGCAATCTATGGGCGGGTTCGAAGGAAGGTTTCGCACCCTGCACGCCCGCAGGTATCATGGAGCTCCTCCGTCGGACTGACATAGATCCGGCGGGTCGTAATGCTGTAGTGATTGGACGTAGCAATATTGTGGGCAAACCTATGGCTGCTTTGCTGCTTCACAAGAACGCAACGGTCACGATATGTCATTCCCATACCCGGCAACTGGAGGAATACTGTCGACAGGCAGATATCTTGGTGGTAGCGATTGGGCGGGCTAGATTTATCAAGGGAGAATGGATTAAGCCTGGTGCAACAGTTATCGATGTTGGAATGAACCGAGTCGATGGGGTGCTTTGTGGCGATGTGGACGAATCGGCTCGGGCCGTTGCCGGGTACATAACTCCTGTTCCCGGAGGAGTTGGTCCTATGACCATCGCCGAGCTTCTCTGTAATACAGTTATCGCGGCAAAAAGGATATCCTAAAGCGGTTTTCACCATGCAAGCATAATGCTTGGCCCCGAAACGGAGTGGGAGCGCTATGCAAGTGAGATTTGTGTGGCAGGAGCAGCGCAATGGGCGCTGGCAGAAGAAGGAACGAGTGGTAAAAACCAGTGGTGACAAAACGATACTTGGCTTAGCGCGGGAGCACGGCATTGAAATCGATGCCACGTGTGGAGGACGAGGACGCTGTGGGCGGTGTAAGGTGATAGTAAGTGGTGCTATCAATGAATTGGCGGAGGGTGAAACACTAAGGCTTACCCCGGAGGAGATAGCCGGGGGCGTTAGGCTGGCGTGCTATGCCAGACCTCGTGGCGATATTCAGGTAGACATACCTACTAGTAATACTGAACTAATGCAGATTCTTACCGAGGGCTCCGGACAACTGGTGGGTTTGCAGACCGATATAGACAAGACCTATGTAGTTGTAGAGAAGCCACAGCTGGAGAACCCTTTGGGGGATAGGGAGCGGTTGCTGGCGGCAGTTCGCCAAAAGAGAAAGGATATATTTGCTATACCTTTGACAATCATGGCTGAACTGCCGGAGACTCTACGCAAGAAGGATCACCGTATAACGATTACCCACTGGCAAGACCGGATACTGGCTGTTGAGAGTGGTGATACTACGGACAGCCTCTTTGGGTTGGCCTTTGATATCGGTACCACTACCGTTGTTGGTAGCCTGGTAGATTTGCATATAGGTAAGGAGCTAGCGGTAGCAGCTCGTCTCAATGGTCAAGCCGCCTATGGGGCCGATGTAATATCACGAGTTGAGTATGCTTCTAACGGTGCATCCCAGCGACGTCGGCTGCAACAGGCGGTTCTTGATACCCTAAACGGCATTGTGACTGAACTGGAAGAAAGAAGTGGCATTAGTGCTGGCAAAATCGGTCGGTGCATTATTGTGGGTAATACATGCATGCAGCATTTGGCCCTGGGGGTTTCCCCTACTTATATTGCCCGTGCTCCTTATACCCCGGCTTTTAGCTGCCAGATTGATATCACTGCCCGTGAACTAGGCCTGTCTATTTGTCCCGAGGCAGCCGTGACCTTCTTACCCAATATCGCAGGGTTTGTAGGTGCTGATACTGTGGGAGCAGTTCTTGCAACTGGTTTGGCCAATTCGTCCGGTCGGGTTCTCATAATCGACATTGGTACCAATGGGGAATTGGTTATGTCCCATCAAGGTCGAATGGTTGCTTGCTCTACTGCGGCAGGACCCGCCTTCGAAGGAGCGGAAATAACGTGGGGGATGCGGGCCGGTGAGGGTGCTATCGAGTCTGTAGAGATAGATGATGATGTGGAGATGCGGGTAATCGGAGGTACTCGGCCTCGGGGCATTTGTGGTTCAGGGCTTATTGATCTTGTTGCTGAGTTGCTGCGGGTAGGAATTATCGATGAAACCGGTAGACTGCAGAACAAGGATGAACTGCAGGGTCTATCTTCCGAACTCAGCCAGCGTATCCGCACTAGTGAATTGGGCAATGAATTTGTCGTGGCTTGGGCCGACACAACCGCCGAGGCCAATGACATAGTCTTGACTCAAGGAGACATTAGGAGATTGCAGTTAGCCAAAGGCGCTATTCGAGCAGGTACTATAGTGCTCCAGAGGTTCTTATCAATACAAGATGGGGACCTAGATGAGATTCTTCTGGCGGGAGCCTTTGGCAACTATATTCGCAAGGAGAGCGCCATGGGTATGGGACTGTTACCTCCGGTACCTTTGGAGAGAATCCGCTCTGTAGGCAATGCTGCTCGAGTAGGTGCCAGGCTTTGCCTTATCTCTCAGGCCAAATTGGAGGAAGCCGCCAGGTTAGCACGGAAGATCGAATACGTGGAGTTGTCAGGGCGATCGGATTTCCAAGAAGCCTTTATGGAGGCTATGCTATTTCCCCATGTATCGCATGTTTCGCAAGATAGTACCGGGATTGACAAGAAGCTACCAAGGGATCGGGCAATATAAAGCACAAAGTGTATAACCAGCACCTATTGTAATCGTGTCCATCGAAGGAGGAGTATGAGTATATGATGGTCTTACAGGAAATGGCTGACGCCTTGGTTGTAGGCAATGCTAATAGAGTCAAAGAATTAACTGAAAAGGCTCTTGCTGAGGGTATCACTCCTGGGAATATCATCAAGGAAGGTTTAATTCCCGGCATGGCCGTCATAGGGGAGCGCTTTAAGAAGAACGAGATTTATGTGCCAGAGGTATTGATTGCAGCCCGGGCTATGCAAGCAGGCCTCTCCATTGTTAAGCCGTTGCTTAGCGAAGCTGAAGCGGCAGCGAGGCTAGGTACAGTATGTATCGGTACCGTCAGGGGAGACCT
This sequence comes from Bacillota bacterium, assembly GCA_012518905.1. GTDB lineage: Bacteria > Bacillota > Limnochordia > DTU087 > DTU087 > JAAYRF01. The sequence goes on from JAAYRF010000006.1 coordinate 14,864, forward strand.
CCATGATATAGGTAAGAACCTAGTGGCAATGATGTTGGAAGGTGCTGGATTCGAGGTAATCGATTTGGGTGTGGATGTACCACCGGAGAAGTTTGTCGAGGCTGTACGGGAGCATGAAGCCACCCATGTCGCCCTCTCTGCACTTTTGACTACTACCATGATTACTATGAAAGAGACTATCGAGGCCCTCAGCAACGCAGGCCTACGGGGTTCGGTTAAGGTCATGGTGGGCGGTGCACCTGTAACCCAGAGCTTTGCCGATGATATTGGAGCCGATGGATATGCTCCTGATTCCAGTACAGCTGTGGACGTTGCCAAACAGCTCATCGGTGTTGCCTAGAAGGCCCAAGCTAGCCGAATTCATGGGGGCTGCAGCTTTAGTTACGGGTGAGAGCTGCAGCCTTTGCTATAGGTAGCAGGAATCTGGTGATTAGTGGCGAATTGAGGACGAGTTAGGACCTGATCATAGAAGTATGTACTAAGGAGGGATAGCATGGATTATTTTCTCACCGAAGAACAACAGATGATCAAAGAGCTGGCTGCCAGGATTGCTGATGAAAGAATTAGACCGGTGGCAGCCGAACTAGATGAGCGGGAAGAGTTCCCTTGGGAGCTCATGAAAGTTCTAGGAGAGTCCGATCTTTTTGCTGTTTGGGTTCCTGAGGAGTACGGGGGGTTGGGTGGAGGAGTTTTCGAACAGGCTTTGGTAGTGGAAGAGCTATCCCGGGCCTGTAGCGGCGTTGCCGTAAGCTATGCTGCCAGTGGACTCGGCAGCTTTCCCATCCTGCTATTTGGCTCTGAGGAGCAGAAAGCGCGTTACATGCCAGACATCGCCAGTGGGAAACGCCTGGCTGCCTTTGCACTGACAGAAGCCAACGCTGGCAGTGATGTAAGCAGCATTGCGACTACAGCCATCGAAGATGGGGATGAGTATGTACTCAATGGCACCAAACAATGGATTACCAACGGAGGCGAGGCCGATATATATACGGTTATTGCCGTAACCGATAAATCTAAGGGTGCCCGAGGAGCCAGTGCTTTCATAGTGGAGAAAGGCACACCGGGTTTGAGCTTTGGGAAGAAGGAGAAGAAGCTGGGTATTAGGGCTTCGTCGACTCGGGAAGTGATCTTTGAGGATTGTAGGATCCCCAAAGAGAACCTCTTAGGCCGGGAAGGCATGGGATTCATAATTGCCATGAAGACTTTCGATAAGACCCGACCAGGTATTGGGGCCCAGGCGGTGGGAATCGCTCAAGGTGCACTCGACGAGGCAGTACAGTACGCACGTCAGCGAGTACAGTTTGATCAACCCATTAGCTCTTTTCAAGGCATTCAGTTCATGTTGGCGGACATGGCAACTCAGGTGGAAGCGGCCCGGGCTTTAGTCTATTCTGTGGCAAGATTGGTTGACAGCGGGGCCAGAGATGTCTCTAGGGCAGCAGCCATGGCTAAGCTATTTGCCTCCGATGTTGCCATGCAAGTCACAGTGGATGCAGTACAGATCCTAGGCGGATACGGATATATGCGGGAGTACCCAGTCGAAAAGATGATGCGTGACGCCAAGATCACCCAGATTTACGAGGGTACCAACCAAATCCAGCGCAGCATAATTGCGTTGGATTTGATCAAAGAAGCCGCTCGCAAAGGCAAGTGAAGGGGTGTAGGTGTCCAATGCATATTGTCGTGTGTGTTAAGCAAGTACCTGATCCCAGCCAGGCCCGCATCGATCGGGACACTGGTCTGGTAATCAGGGAGGGTGTGGATAAGATAACCAACCCTTTCGATCTTTACGCACTAGAAGAAGCCATAAGGTTAAAGGAGTCCTTTGGTGGTCAGGTGACTGCGATTTCCATGGGTCCGCCAGCAGCTAAAGAGGTGCTCAAGGATGCGATAGCCATGGGTGTTGATAGCGGGATCTTGCTTAGTGATCGGCAGTTTGCCGGTGCAGATACCTTGGCCACATCCTACACTTTGGCACAGGCTATTAGAAAGCTGGGAGATGTTGCCCTCATCATTTGTGGTAAGCAAGCCGCGGATGGCGATACCGCCCAAGTAGGGCCTGGTCTAGCTGCCAATTTGGATTTCTCCCATGTGACCCAGGTGCGGAAAATCCGTCAGCTAAATTCTACGGAGACTGTGGTAGAGAGGTTGACTGATACCGGATATGAAGTCCTTGGCCTCCGCCTGCCTGCCGTTATTACAGTAGTGAAGGAGATCAACGAGCCACGCCTTCCTGGCTTGCGGGGCATGATGCGAGCCAAAAAAGCCGAGATCCCGCTTTGGGATTCTCAAGTACTCGATGTGGACCCTAAGCGGGTTGGGCTTAATGGTTCCCCCACCCAGGTGTGGCGTACCTTTGAGCCGGCCAGACATCAGAAAGGCGAGATGTTGGTTGGATCACCTAGTGAGCAGGCAGCTCTACTTTTGGATCGGCTGCGCTCCTTGTAGTTGACCGGAGAAAGTCGATCAGGAGGAACGAGAAAAATGGACATGCGTGTTAGAGCAGACGATTGCACAATCTGTGGAATTTGTGTAGCAGAATGTCTTTTTGATGCCATCAAAATGGGAGACGAGGGCCCTAAATTCAACGAAAGCTGTACTTTCTGTGGTGCATGCATCGAGGCTTGTCCTACCGGCGCAATTTATCAGGCAGAAGAAAGAGGGGATGCAGCTGAGCCCGCAGCGTCCACGGCACCCCATGACGGCAAGGCCCGGCATCAAGGTGTATGGGTATTTGCTGAACAGCACAACGGGAAGCTGGCCGGTGTAGTGATGGAGCTTTTAGGTGAAGGCCGGCGCTTAGCTGATAGATTGGGCCAGCCGCTAGGATGCGTACTTTTGGGTGATGGAGTAGAACAGCTTTCCCATGAGCTCATGGAATATGGTGCCGATCAGGTATATCTAGCTATGGATCCGCAGTTGGAATCATACCGTGACGATCTATATGCTCAAGTGATTGAGCATATAGTGAGTAAGTACCGACCCACGATCTTTCTTTTGGGGGGAACTGCCAATGGCCGGTCCTTAGCTCCTCGGGTAGCAACCCGTTTAAGAACAGGTCTTACTGCTGACTGCACAGGCTTTGATCTAGACGAGGAAGGCAATTTGCTGCAGACTCGGCCGGCTTTCGGCGGCAATTTGATGGCCACCATAAGATGTCCGAATCACAGGCCTCAGATGGCTACAGTGAGGCCTAAGGTGTTTGAGGCAGCTGCGAGACAGCCTGATCGGAGGGGCGAGGAGATAGTTGTGGATTTGCCCAGCCTCAATCCTTGGGTGCGGATTATCGAGATAGTAGAGGAAAGCGCCATTGGGCCAAACCTAGCGGAAGCCGATATCGTAGTGGCCGGTGGCCGGGGTCTTGGTAGCCCTGATAAGTTGCGTCTTGTCGAAGATTTGGCCAAGGCTCTTGGCGGAGCAGTAGGGGCCTCCCGAGCAGTGGTGGATGCCGGTTGGATCGGATACCCACACCAGGTTGGTCAGACAGGTCGCACCGTCGCCCCTAAACTGTATATTGCCTGTGGCATTAGCGGAGCCATTCAGCACTTGGTTGGTATGCAGTCCGCGGATGTCATAGTTGCCATCAATAAGGATCCCGATGCTCCCATATTCAGCGTGGCTACCTACTGTATCATCGGTGAAGTTGAGGAGGTAATTCCGGCTCTGATTCAGGAGATCAAAAACAGAAATCGGGCTTGATGACCTGTTTACTCAGTTAGCTAGCTGGGAGCCCAGGTAGGCTACGAAATCTTGCGCTTCGGGCATCTGGGCGGTGGTAGGTACGATGACTAAGGCTAGACGCTGTCGCCATGGGATGTCCGGCCAGAGGGTAAAAACAAGCTGTGTGCTCCCACCGGAGCCAGCTTGTAAACGATTCCTCGTCCAGTTGGCTTCCAGCTCATAGGCTAGTTCCGTTGGCACTAGCATGATATCAGGCAGGTTCCTTGTTATGTAGGCCCTGTGTACCTCTAGGGAGAGTTCTATCTGATTCAAGCCCTGGATCACAGGGCCTTTTTGAGCGTAGTTGGCGATTAAAGCCTGAATCAAGGAAGCTTCAGGTTCGACGGCTTCGTACCAGAAGACAAGGTGTTTGGGTTTTGAAGCAACATCGGGTTCGGCCGGTGATAATACTCTTCGAGCTGACGGCAAGAGCAAGGAGCCGACTATGAGCATGACCATGATACCGCCGGTGAAATAAAGCCATTTGTTGGTTGAGCTGGATATTTTCGGCTCGGGTTGTAAGGCTGGATCGGACACTCTCCGCAGGTCAGAAGAGACCATCTCTTTCCACCGCTGCTTCCGTTCTATGAGGGATGTCTTTTTGATCTCTAGGTATTGGCGCTGGTCATAAAGCCAATCTTCTTTAACTGGTTGGCTTTCTCTTTCTAGCAGACTCCTGTAATCGAAATCGGTTAGGCGACGAAGGTAGAAGAGAAAGAAGTGCCACCAGATGCTGCCTAAGAGCCAAAGAACCAATGTAGCTAGCATGGGAGCAAGGGAGACCATGGGTGAGGCAAGAAAAATCCCAAAGATCAAAGGAGCTGCAGGTGCTAAAGCGAAGGCAGCAGCCATAGGACCTCGTCGGTAGTTTTGCTCGCCCCACTGGGCCGAATGGGCAGCGATCAAAGATAGCAGGGAAGCGACTAGCATGAGTGGGGTCCAAAGCGCAACAGCTTTGCACAAAGCAGATAGTCGCCCAAGAAAGGCTCCTGTACCACTAAATAAGGCACTAACGACCCATGGACAGATAACCAAGAGAAGAATAGTCTCTCCTGCTAGTAAGCCGGCGATACTTAGGGCTTTCCAGCCCGTCCGAATGAGCAGGGTGGTGGTCAGCCATTCACGGCAGTGTCTGAGATGTTTATCATCCGGACATTGATCAGCATGGTTCATCATTTGCGTGTCACTCTCCCGACAAAAAGAGCCGGAGAAGACGGAACACTCTCCGGCTGATAGGTACATCAATCGCTGGTGTTTGCTTGGTCTTCTGTTGCCTACCTACTGGGTTTGGTCTCTTTCATCTTCTTGGCCATCTTCTGGGTTTGAGATTGAGGGTTAGTCAGGGACTCGCTCAACTCAAATTGAGCTCTTTGCTGACCGGCCTGCTGGGCTTGTTGAGAGACTTGCTGGTTCTGCTGATTCTGGTTGTCACGTTTGGATTTGGCCACGTAAATGGCGCCTCCTCTATTCGATATGGGGCTTTGCTGTAACAAACTTGCCCAGGTATATTATCCCTGGCTCGATATTGTGACATACTGGTAGAGTACTCATGCTTTGGAAGATACTGGAGGGATGAAAATATGATCATTGGTGCCCATCTATCGATTGCTAAGGGAATGCCGGTCGCCATAGACCAAGCCCAATCCATTGGGGCCAACGCGTTTCAATTTTTTACCCGCAACCCCCGGGGCGGAAAAGCCCGGGATATCCCTGTGGAAGAGATGGAAGAGTTTCAGACATACCGCATCAGTGCAGGGATCAAGTACGTAGTCGGGCATATGCCGTATACTATCAATTTGGCCACCAATCGGCCGGATATTCATCGTTTTGGGATGGTAACGCTTTTGGAGGATCTAAGGCGCTTCAATGAGGCCGGTGTTGAGCACCTGGTACTGCACCCTGGTAGCCATCTTGGCGATGGACCCGAGGCAGGTATCGTGCGGATAGCGGAGGCTCTGACTTACGTCTTTGATAATTACCAGGGACAGACCCGGTTGCTTTTGGAGACTATGGCCGGACAAGGTACAGAGATTGGTTCTAGCTTTGATGAGCTAGAGGCGATATTCAGAGCCTTGGATTGGCCAGACGAGATGGGCTTAGGTTTGGATAGCTGCCATTTGTTTGCGGCAGGCTATGATATAACTACTGATGAAGGCCTCGATAGGATAGTGGATCTAATCGACAAGAAGCTAGGTTGGCATCGGGTAGGAATGATGCACCTTAATGATTCTAAGCAAGGGTTGGGCAGTGGTAGTGACCGGCATGAAAAGATCGGGCAGGGGATGATTGGACTAGACGGTATAGCCACCATCATTAACCACCCGGTTTTTGGGGATCTTCCCTTCGTATTGGAGACTCCGGTAAAGGACTATTCAGAATACGGTGAGGAGATCCAGGTTGTGCGCCAGCTTAGAAAGTTATAGGCACCGATATTAGTGCAGGAGTTCTATCGTTAGGGTAGAATATGTGCCATAGCCGCTTGGAAGCTGGCTATTAGACAATTGCATACAACAGCCCTTAGGTGCCCTCACTTGGGGGAGAATAGGGAAGCTGGGCGAGTGCATGCAGCTCGTAACCACGCGGTCGCGCCACTGTGCTGGGGAGTAGTCATCATTCACCGACGATTTGAGGGAAGGATGCGGCAATCATGATGAACCAGCAGCCAGGAGACCTGCCTAGGGGCAACGACTATGACCTTCGCGAAAAAGGGGATGGTACGCATGAGCCATAACAGGCCTATGTTCTAGGTTGGTCCTGTCGGCTACCTCAGTCCTCTAACCTAAGTGGGGAGAGGATTTTTTGTACCAAAATAAGTCTATTCGAGAGGTGTTTGCTATGAGGCATAAAGATACAGAGCTGAAGCTGGCACTTTTTAGCTTGCTAGCGGTGATGTGTTTAATACTGGGAAGTAGCACTTTGGCTATGCCAAGCAAGGCAGCCTCCTTCCCGTTGACAATCATTGATGGCCTGAATCGTGAGGTCACGGTACCCCGTCCCCCACAACGGTTAGTTGCCCTTACTCCTAGTATTACAGAGAATCTTTTTGCTTTGGGTTTAGGGGATAAAGTAGTGGGAGTAAGTAGCTACAGCGATTATCCACTTGCTGCTCAAAACATACCCGTGGTAGGAGATGCTTTCCAGCTCAACTATGAACAGATCCTGCTTCTCGAACCGGATCTGATCGTGGGTGATGCTCAGCTAGTGAGCAACCATATGGCAAAACTAGAGGAACTTGATTTGCCTCTCCTTGCCATCAACCCTACGAATCTCCAGGAAGTCATGGAGGATCTGCTTATCATAGGGAAAGCCACCGATGCCCTTGGTGCTGCCCAGCAGGTTATAGATGAGATGCAGGTCAAGATCCAGCATGTCCAAGGTGTTGTAGCCGATCTCCCCGAGACAGTCCGACCTTTGGTTTTCGTGGAAGTGTGGGATGAGCCTCTGATGACATGCGGACCTGGCAGTTTCATGCAGGAGTTGATTGAACTGGCCGGCGGGAGAAACCTAGCTGCTGATGCTGACAGTTCGTGGGTAGAGTATAGCAGTGAACTCGTGGTTGAGCGGGATCCAGAGGTTATTTTGCTCACCCGGCCATATGTTGGTGAGGTGATGGCTAGAAGCGCTTGGCAGGAAATTCGAGCTGTTAAGAATGGCAGAGTAGTGGCTGTTGATTCAGATCCCTTTGTGAGGACGACCCCCCGATTAGCCGATGCCTTGGTAGAGCTAGTCGGTATTCTCCATCCAGACAGCTTCTAAGGAAGTGTGATTAGTGTATCATGACCAACAGCCTGGTTGTTCAAAATCTGAGTTTTGCCTATGGCGAATGGCCGGTTATCAAGAATGTCAACTTGTCTGTAAAAGGTGGAGAGATTCTTGGAATAATCGGTCCCAACGGGTCAGGGAAATCCACGCTACTAAAGCTGATTAGCCGGGTTTTGGTGCCAGATCAGGGAAGGGTATTTATTAACGGCGAGGATGTCAGCCTCTGGTCCCGGCGTCGGCTGGCTAGGACTCTGGCTGTAGTACCTCAAGATAACCAGATACAATTCGATTTCACAGCAGGTGAAATAGTGGACATGGGCAGGAGCCCGTATCTGGGCCGGTTCCAAGCAATGTCTTCCCGCGATCGACAGGCAGTGAAGGTTGCCATGCGGGCTACCGGCACAACGACCTTAGCAGAGCGTTCGGTAATGGAGCTTTCTGGAGGAGAACGGCAACGAGTCATTATTGCACGGGCTCTGGCACAAGAACCCCAAGTGCTTTTGCTAGACGAGCCTACGGCCTCTTTGGACATAAATCATGAGGTGGAGATATTTCAGCTACTGCGGCACTTGACGGCCAGGAGACAACTGGTGACCATCGCGGTTTTGCACGATCTCAACCTGGCAGCAGAGTACTGTGACAATCTTCTATTGCTATCGGCAGGGGCGGTGACTGCTTGGGGAACAGTCGAGGAAGTGCTGACATCAAGCAATATCTCATCGGTATACGGCCTCGATGTAGCTATCTACGAGAATCGAGTTACAGGTCGCCCCCACGTTCAGCCCTTGCCCCGTAATTAAGAAAGCGGGTTTTGAGGTGGTCAATCTGGGTAACACATCAGTAACAGGTCGTAGTCAGCGGTGGGTACTGACGCTCGTCACATTAGGTTTGCTGCTTGTGATAGTTATGGCGATAGCTGCTGCCACTGGCCCCGCTCAAATCAGGGCAGTTGATGTGGCTAAGATGCTCATCCAAAGGCTGCCAGGCGTTTCCACTCCCCAACAGGAGAACTGGCCCGCCTCCCATAGTGTCATCGTTTTCCGAGTACGCCTCCCTCGGATAATCTTGGCAGCAATGGTGGGGGGAGGGCTTGCCATGGCAGGGGCCACCTATCAAGGGCTGCTGCAAAATCCCATGGCCGATCCATATATTATCGGCATATCTGCTGGCGCCTCATTGGGTGCCGCTGTGGGTGTAATCCTTCGGGGTAGATTCGCCTTCTTCGGACTATCCACCATCACTTTGATGGCCTTTGGCGGCGCTTTGCTTACTGCCTTTGTTGTGTACAATATTGCCAGGATTGGTGGTCGTGTACCTATCACGACCTTGCTCTTGGCGGGGGTCGCAGTTAGCGCGCTGCTTTCTGCCGTTGTGTCATTTTTGATGGTATCAGCCAGCCAATCCTTGCACGAGATTGTATATTGGATGATGGGCAGTCTGTCTGGTAGGGGTTGGGCCCATGTGCGGGCAAGCCTTCCGTATCTAGCAATAGGTGGTCTGGTGGTATTGGTCTATGCTCGAGAGCTGAACATAATGCTTCTGGGGGAAGAGACTGCGGAGAATCTTGGTGTCAATGTAGAGCTAACAAAGGTGGTCTTACTCACGGCAGGTTCACTTATGGCTGCGGCAGCTGTGTCAGTAAGCGGTATAATCGGGTTTGTTGGGCTGATCATTCCTCATACAGTTCGGCTTTTGACCGGGCCGGATCATCGGATTCTCCTGCCCACAACGGCCCTGGTTGGTGCTATCTTTTTGGTTGTGGCTGATACGATAGCCCGCACCATTCTGGCTCCGGCGGAACTGCCGGTGGGTATTATTACTGCTTTAGCCGGAGCTCCCTTTTTTCTCTACCTCTTGCGTCGGCAGCAAGGCAAGAGCTAAGTAGTTTTCTGCGCATAGCATGGTGCCATAGGGAGGATGTTAAGATACAGAGACGGGCCCGAAGATATATGTCCTGCTTAGTATATGGTTCTAGGCTATTGTGTGCTATAATAAAATGGCAATTGTGTTGTTTGTGGGAATTTTGTGAAGGGAGGTAAGCCGCTTTGGGATTCCATGTGCTAGAGCGGCTATAACTATGCAAAAAACTCCTCAGAAAATCAAGTTCGGCACCGATGGCTGGAGAGCCGTAATGTGTGACACGTTTACCTTCGCCAATGTACGCCTGGTCGTACAGGCTATAGCAAGTTATATACATGATTCCGGCAAGGCCCACAAAGGGGTAGTCATTGGCCATGATGCCCGGTTTTTGGCGGAGCGATTCGCTGAAGAGGCGGCCAAAGTCATGGTGGCAAACGGCATCAAAGTTCTCATGTTTAATGAGGATGCACCTACGCCGGTTGTGGCATACGCCGTCACCCTTTACCAAACCGCAGGGGCTGTCATGTTTACAGCCAGCCATAATCCACCGGAGTATAATGGCATCAAGTACATACCTGAGTACGGTGGACCAGCCTCTACAGATATCACTGGCGCTATCGAGTCCAATCTAAACAAGCTTACGAGTGTATCCGCGGACAGCGTGGATTTGGAGATTGCCCGACAGCAAGAGAGATTACAGCTTATTGATCCCCGCGGCGAGTATTTTGACCATATTAGTCGACTAGTCGATTTTGATGCAATTCAACAGAGTGGTTTGCGGTTAGTTTGCGATCCCATGTATGGATCTGGCCGCCACTATCTCCCGGAAATCTTAGCCGTGAATGGTTGCCAAGTGGAGACAATCCGGGGATATCGGGATCCGTTGTTCGGTGGTGGTTTGCCGGAACCAACGGAGAAAGAGTTGACACCTCTGATAGACAAAGTTAAGGCTACCGGCAGCCATCTTGGTTTGGCCACCGACGGGGATGCCGATCGATTTGGCGTCATCGATGGTACCGGCCGGTACATTACCCCCAACCAGGTCATTGCTTTATTGCTTGTTCACCTGGTGGAGAGAAGGGGGTACACTGGTGCTGTTGTACGGACAGTGGCAACCACCCATTTGCTAGATCGATTGGCGGAAAAGTATGGCTTGGAGCTAATCGAGACTCCGGTTGGGTTCAAGTACATATGCGAGCTGATGCGCAGGCAATCGGTGGTTATCGGTGGAGAAGAAAGTGGTGGGCTGAGTATTGGTCACCACATCCCGGAAAAAGATGGTATCCTGGCAAATCTTCTTATGGCTGAAATGCAAGCCACTCGAGGTAAAGCGCTGGGTGAAGTACTAACGGATATTATGAATGACGTGGGCTTTTTTTATAGCCGACGTATTGATCTTCGCTACCCGGAGGTAAAGAAGGCAAGTTTGGTTAAAACCCTTGCTAGCGCGCCTCCTCCTCGGATAGCTGGTAGAAGCGTAGAGCGGGTTATTGACATTGACGGTGCGAAGCTTGTTCTTGAGGATGGAAGCTGGTTCTTAGTGCGCCCATCGGGCACAGAACCTTTACTGCGTGTGTATATCGAGGCTAGCTCTGAGACGATAGTAGAAGAACTGGCAGTTGCCGTGCGGGAATTCGTGGAGAGCCACTAATAGTATCCGCCTCTGATCCACATAGTCTTTAGCCCTACAGGCATACTAAGTAAAAGCCTGTGAGGGAGGACATGGTCATGGAATGGAGACATTTCCGCAACCGCCGGGAGCTTTTCATTGTACTTATTATCAGTGCTGTGGTGGGATTGGCCGGGGGTTGGTGGGTCGATCAGCGATGGTCTGCTAGGTCCATTCCTCCTGCCCCAGAAGAAATAAGAGCAGAAGAGGAGCCTCGGTCTCCATCTGACAGTGTTAGGACGGGGCTCCTCACTGATCTAGAAGACACTACGGTTAGTGTTGTTGAAAAGGTTGGGCCAGCGGTTGTGAAGATCGCAACTACAGAAAAGACAATAGTTGATCATTTCTTTGTAGGAAGGATCGTGCAAGAGCGAGAAGGTATCGGATCGGGAGTAATAGTCGACGAAGCAGGCCACATACTCACCAACAACCATGTTGTAGCTGGAGCCTCTGAGATCAAGGTCTTTCTGCCTCAACGTCGGGATCCCTATCGAGGGAGTCTAGTTGGTGCCGATCCCTTTACTGACTTGGCGGTCATTGAGATTGCCGGTAAGGATCTACCCGTGGCTGAACTGGGCGATTCTGATAAGCTGCGGGTAGGTCAGCTAGTCATCGCCATTGGCAATCCCTATGGTTTTGAGAATTCTGTAACCTTAGGATTGATAAGCGCCCTTGGCCGAGGGCTGCTAGTCGATCCCGATTATGGTTTGCAGATCGAAGGCGTAATCCAAACAGATGCTTCGATAAACCCCGGCAATAGTGGAGGTCCACTATTAGACCTCGAGGGACGGGTTATCGGCATTAATACTGCCATCATAGCGGAGGCCCAAGGGATAGGCTTTGCCATACCTACTAATACGGCTCGAGAGATCATGACTGAGTTGATCGCCCACGGCAGGATCTTACGCTTGGGTATTTTGGGTGGTGCCATTGATGACGTTTTTGTAGCGCGCTATGAGCGGGAAACCGGCACCACTCTACCGGTACAGGCTGGCATCTATCTGGTTGAAGTGGTTGCTGATGGCCCGGCGGCTAAGGCAGGCTTGCAGCCCGGTGACATAATTACCGAGGCTGGCGGCCAGTATATCCGAACCATGGAAAGACTAGTTGAAGAGGTGCAGAAAGCAGGTCATGGTGGGAAGTTGGGTATCGTGTTTTTCCGAGGGAATGCTAAGTTAGCGGTAACAGCTAGTCTCTAGGCAGAACTCCCCGGCATCCCCCTTCTAGACCTCAACTAACGGAAGGGGGATGGATGTTAATTGCAGGTTACAGTAGCAGCAGCAGGGAGGGTCAGAGAAGCTTATCTCGCCAAAGGTATTGCTGAATATGCCAAGCGGCTCCGCGCTTATTGTCAGCTTAGCATAGTGGAAGTGAAAGATGAGCCTTTTCGAGAGGGGTACTCCCCGGCCCAGTTGCAGATGGTTATGGCTAAAGAAGCGGAGCGTTTGCGGAAGGCAATCCCGCAAAGGAGCTATGTTATCGCATTGGACATCCATGGCGAAATGCGTTCTTCTGAGGAATGGGCCGCTTTCATAGAGCGTTTGGGAGTCGAAGGTTCTAGCCACATAACTTTTGTCATCGGGGGAGCACTGGGTCTCCATTCCTCCATACTATCTAGCGCCGACTTGCGCTTGTCCTTTTCCCCCTTGACATTCCCCCATCAGCTGATGCGGCTAATCCTTTTGGAGCAGATCTACCGCTGGTTTACCATCACCAGAGGGGAATCGTATCATCGCTGATCAAAGAAGCCAAGGGCTTGCGCCCTTGGCTGTCCTACGAAGCAAGGAGATTCACCATGTTATGCCCGATGATAGTAGGTGTCCCAGCCAAGATATTTGTCAAAAGCTTCATAGATGGCAGCGGCCACTTGGGATGGGGTAATGGCAACATGATGCTCAAACCCATTGCTGCAGATGTGGTGAAGCAGGTGCTGCAAGTTGGGGATCCGAACAACACCATAGCCTCCAAAAGTGGTCAAAGGATCGTCGGTAAACTCACCTTCTCCTACATAGGCTCGAACAATTCCGTTGGTATCATCTGTGCTTACCCGGGCGAAGCTAAAGGGGCCCGGTTTGATCCTACCCGTGACTGCTCCATAGGTGTTTTCTTTTCCTACAGTACCGGCAATAATGTCTTGATAACCCATGGAGGGATCTTCCATGAGGTCCCGGGGGAAATTGCTGCAGTGGAAAGCTACAGCTTTGTCAAGATGATCCCCATAGTTGTTATTCCAGTCCACTATGGCACTAGGTTTTTGCGACGCTGCTTGTAACGCAAGCATGCCGATGAGCCCGGTAACATCGACCTCGCAAGCACTGGGGATTAGCCTGTTACTCATCATGCTCATGACCGCGCAAGGGACTATGCCAAAAAACTCCTCCATGGATGTCCAGCACTGGATAGCAGTGCCGATTAGCTCATTCTCCTCTACCCAGCGGTCGATTACTACACCAAGTTTTGCCATCTTAAGTAGAGCATCTTGGGGAACTCCAGTAGTTCTGATGTAGCCACCTATATCGGTCAGTAGTTTCTGAACTTGGGGTTCTGTGTCAGCGAGGCGTTCTATCTCACCAAAGACCTCTGATAAGTCCAAAGGCTCCACAGAGATACCTGCGGCTTCCAATAACTTTTCGCTGTAGCGTACAGTATTGAAGTTAGGTGGCCTGGTACCGATGGCTCCAATGCGAGCACCTTGAAGCGTTTTAACGACGCGACAGATTGCTGCAAACCATTCCAGATCTTTGGCAAAGGATGTGTCAGCTGGTGCTACGGTATGCTTACTGGTAAGGGAAAATGGGATACCGTACTGTTTGAGATTGTTGCATACAGAGAGTTTACCACAAAAACTGTCTCGTCGATGGGCGAGATCCATCTTGTTGGGGTCGTCGGCAAAGGCGTGCACCAATACCGGCACTTTTAGGCCTGATAGCCGTATGGCGTTGGCCACACCTCGCTCATCGCCGAAGTTGGGTAACGTTACCAAGATACCGTCGATTTGGTCACCATGCTCTTTGAAGAGGTTAGCACACTTTCGGGCATCATCCCACGTCTCCACGGTTCCGAGATTTGTATCTTGGGGAGTGAGGGATATGACTTGGAAACCCTGGGTCCTTAGGATCTCCAGAACATCACGGCGCCCCTCTTCACAGAGACTATCGGGGAAAAAATTCCGATTGCCCACAATCATGCCTAGAGTAATTTGAGACATTGACGTATCTCCTCCTCTAGCGCCCAGATTTGTCTGGTGCTTTCATACTACCAAAAACGTTCGGCACCCAACAAAGTTTTCCTTTCCAGCAAACATACTGGCAAGAGAGGGAGCTGACCACACCTATTTGCAGAACATGGCTAGGTACGGGTATAATAGGGCAAGAACCTAGAAGCATATCAAATTATATAGAGGTTGGGAAGGAGCCAAACGATGACGGAGAAGACCATGGATCAGCTGGTTGCATTATCCAAGTCCCGGGGCTTTGTCTACCCTGGTTCGGAGATATATGGTGGGTTGGCCAATACTTGGGACTATGGGCCTTTGGGTGTAGAGCTGAAGAACAATATCAAGAACGCTTGGTGGAAGAAGTTCATCCAGGAATCACCGTATAATGTCGGTCTCGATTCCGCCATACTTATGAACCCTCAGACATGGGTGGTCTCGGGGCATGTGGGTAGCTTCAGTGATCCTTTGATTGACTGCAGACAGTGTAAGGCCAGATTCCGCGCTGATAAGCTTATTGAGGAACACATGACCAAGGTGAATCAGGACCAGGTCGTGGACGGCTGGTCGGAGGATCAGATGTCGGGTTATATTCAGGACAAGGGGTTGGCATGTCCTCGGTGTGGTGGCCGGGATTTCACAGACATCCGCCAGTTTAATCTCATGTTCAAGACTTTTCAAGGTGTCACGGAAGATGCGAAATCGGAAATCTATCTAAGGCCAGAGACTGCTCAAGGGATTTTTGTCAATTTTAGAAATGTTCTACGGACCAGCCGCAAGAAGATACCCTTTGGCATAGGGCAGATTGGCAAGTCCTTCCGCAACGAAATAACGCCAGGCAATTTCATCTTTCGCACCAGAGAATTCGAGCAGATGGAGCTGGAGTTCTTCTGTGAACCTGGTACCGATATGGAATGGTACGAATACTGGAAGGAGTTTTGCCTAGACTGGTTGCTGGATTTGGGTATCGACTCCGACAATTTACGCATGCGAGATCACACCCTCGAAGAGCTTTCCCACTATAGTAAAGCTACAACGGATATCGAATACCGCTATCCCTTTGGTTGGGGCGAGTTGTGGGGAATCGCTAACCGGACCGACTATGACCTGCGCCAGCATAGCGAGGCAACGGGGGAGGACCTCTCTTATCTCGATCCTTTTACTAATGAGAAGTATACACCCTATTGTGTTGAGCCATCGGTGGGTGTTGATCGGTTGTTTCTAATGTTTTTTGCTGATGCTTTCCAAGAGGAGAAGTTAGAAGGCGGAGACACCCGTAACGTCCTACGGCTGCATCCGTATCTAGCTCCCTTCAAAGCCGCTGTGCTTCCCCTTTCAAAGCGGTTAGTTCCCGAAGCGGAGAAAGTCTATGAGCTTCTCAGACCCCATTTCTTGGTGGGTTATGATGATGCTGGCAGCATCGGCCGTCGTTATCGTCGCCAAGATGAGATCGGGACGCCGTTTTGCATTACCTTTGATTTTGACTCTCTTGAGGATAAAGCTGTCACGATACGAGATCGCGATACCATGGAGCAAATACGTCTGCCCATAGCTGAGCTCGTAGAATATCTCGGGGACAAGCTAGTTTACTAGATCACTCAGTATTGATGCAGGATAACAATGGTCAAGCTGGAATAGTATCGAAAAAGGGATAACGGTATTTCTTAGGGAGGGAAGCAGACTTGGCGTGGAAGAGGATCTCCGATGCAGTGATCCGGCGTCTACCTCTATATCTCCGGGTACTTGAGGAAGTCAAGAGCAAACAGTCGTCCATCTCCTCCCAGGAGCTAGGAAGCAAAGCTGGTGTTACACCGGCCTTGGTGCGTAAGGATTTGGCTTGGTTTGGAGAGTTCGGAAAACAAGGGGTAGGCTATGATGTAGAGTTTCTCCAGGATGAGCTACGGAAGATCCTTCACCTCGATGCGCCTATTCATATGGCGCTAGTGGGTGTAGGTAGTTTAGGACGTGCTTTAACTCGCTATAACCGTCGCCGCTTCCGGGATGACCCGATTTTTACCATCAACTTGGTGGCTCTCTTTGACGCGGACCCTAAGGTGGTTGGCACAACATTTGATGGTGTATCAATTCACCACATAACGGACATTTCTCGAGTTGTTGCGAAGATGGATATTCAAATGGCAATCGTGACTGTCCCCGCAGATGCCGCCCAAGAAGTGGGGAATCTGCTGGCTGAGGCAGGTGTGAAGGCGATTCTCAACTTTGCTCCGGTCAGCATAGACCTTCCCAGCGATGTGCATGTTGCCAACGCCGATTTGAGTCTGGAATTACAGCGCCTAGCGTATTACATCCATGGGTAATGATCGCGTTAACTGGGAGAAACTGGAGAGACCATCTTTGGCCAGGACGTATATTGCAGTAGGAACTCGGGCACCATCATAAATGCAACCCACAGTATGTCAGTTGGGTTGGGTAAAGGGGTCCATAGCGGTCGAGCGCAGATCTATGCAGGTTCTGTAGGGGATCTGCATAGGTCGAGCAAAGGCCAAAACCGGTTCCAAATCGGGGATCGGTTTTCGCCGGCGCCAAGGTTATTGCATGTCTCATAGGGGTTGGTAACGGCTGTAGAAGCTGTTACTGGCTCTGCAGGGATGTGCAGTAGCCGGGCCAAGATCACCCCGAGTTGCCCAAGGATCTATGGTGGCCATCAGGTCACTATAGGTTCAGAATGTGACTCGTGGTGGTCGGGCGAAGATCAGCGTATTTTCCGTAAGGTTCTATAGCAGCCGAAAGGTTGCTGTGGGATCTGTAGGGAGGTACGTTGGTCGGAGCGAAGATCGTTATGGGCTCCTTTATCGATCCTCCGGCGGTGGAAGGCGGATGCCACCGCCAGAGGAAAAGAGGCCGGTTTAAACTCGGAACTCCTGCACCTGATCTTTTATGCGTTCTGCCATACTGGTCAAAGTCTGAGCTCTCTGTGATATCTGCTCTATGGAGGCAGCTTGTTCTTCGGCTACGGCTGCAATCTGCTGACTTCCGCTGCTTAGATGCTGGATATTGGAGCTGAGATTCTGCATTTCTCTAACCGACCTATCGACTTCTTTCTTAACGGCGCTAAAGCTTTCTGACAGCTGCCTAAGAATGTTTCTACCACCTTCTACTGCACGGACATTCATATCCACAGCAGCATCAGCCTGGGAGTCACCCTCAGATATGTTGGCAACTACCCGCTGTACTTCATTGGCTGCTCGCCCCGATTGCTCCGCAAGCTGTCTAACTTCCTCAGCTACCACGGCAAATCCCCGACCTTGCTCACCGGCTCGCGCTGCTTCGATGGCGGCATTGAGTGCTAGCATGTTGGTTTGGTCGGCAATATCAGTTATGTCACCGACAAACCGATCGATTTGCTCGTAGCGTTGTCCCAAATCTTTCCTTATTTCGGCTAGCTCGGAAATGGCCTGTTCTATCTGAGCCATTTGATTTACTACCTCTTGGATCAACGCTAAGTGGTCTTCGGTGATTTCACCCACCTTTAGAGAGGATTCTGCCAACACCCCGGAAGTAGCGTTAACCTGCTGGACCGAACTGGCAAATTGGTTAGCAGTACTGGCCACCTCTTGAACAGATGCATTAATTTCTTCTGAAGAGGTCAGTAGGTTCTCACTAGCCTCAAGTAGCTCTTGGGAGATCCCTTGCACACTTCCGAAGAAGGTCTTCAGTTTGTCTCCTAGGCTGACTAGAGATTGGCCTAGGGAGCCAAGACGTCGATCCTCGTTGGCAGCCAGCTTATCTGCGGAGCTTAAGTCGCCCTTTGCCAGCTGCTTTGTAACTTCTTCTATATCTTCGAATCTTTGCTTTCCCATGAAGACTCCAAAGCCGGCCAGAAGGAAGTTGACTGCCAATATGCCTACGACCCATGCCATCTCCTGCAATGACTCAGCTATTTTCAGAAAACGAATGATTGCCGTGGAAATCCCGATAAATACAACACCTACGATGAGCTTTCTCCAATTCACCTTCATGAACTAGATTCCTCCCCGCTCGTTTCCGGATAAAGATATTCTTGGTAGATACTAGTACTAGATTCTGCATGGACACAATCTTTCCTACATACAATAGGAAAAATCCTCCAACCTTAAGGGAAATGGCAGGCACTGGTATAGGCCCATAGATCGGGAAGGATCCTTTTATCTTGGTGTGGAAATACTGTTGGCAGGTGCTAAATAAGCCCATGGATATTGGGGTGTCGACGGGAGACGGATATAGCTTTTATAGAAAGGGAGCTGCCCATGTTAAGTGATATAGAGATTGCCCAAAATGCCAAGTTGCGGCCGATTCAGGAGGTTGCCCACCAGCTTGGCCTCGGTCCCGATGATCTGGAGCTGTACGGGAAATACAAAGCGAAGATCGGCTCAGATGTCTGGGATAGGGTAAAGAACAATTCCCATGGGAAACTGATTTACACAACAGCCATAACGGCCACGGCTGCCGGAGAAGGGAAGACATGTACTGCCATCGGCTTAGTACAAGCACTAGGCCAGTTGGGTAAGAAAACAATGGTCTGCCTCAGAGAGCCCTCTCTAGGTCCCACCTTTGGTATTAAGGGAGGAGCAGCAGGAGGAGGCTATGCCCAAGTTGTACCCATGGAGGATATCAACCTGCACTTTACCGGTGATATTCATGCCGTAGGTACAGCCCACAATCTTCTAGCCGCTATCATCGACAATCACATTGTTCAGGGGAATGAGCTGAATATAGACCCTAAACGTGTGTTGTGGCGCCGGGTGATGGATATGAATGATCGCCAGCTGCGCAATATCGTTGTGGGGCTAGGTGGACCTGGTAACGGTGTAGCCAAAGAATCCGGTTTTGACATTACTGTAGCCTCCGAGATCATGGCGATTTTGTGCCTGGCAGAGGATATGGATGACTTAAAGAATCGCCTGGGACGAATGTTGGTAGCGTATACCCGGGACAAGCAACCTGTCTATGCCCGGGACTTGGGGGTGGTAGGCTCCCTAGCGGTTCTCCTCAAAGACGCCCTAAAGCCCAATTTGGTTCAGACCCTAGAAGGTCAGCCGGCGTTCATCCACGGGGGGCCCTTTGCCAACATTGCTCACGGAAACAACAGTATTGTCGCTACGCGCTTAGCTCTAAAGCTAGCTGATTATGTAGTAACCGAGGGTGGATTTGCTGCCGATCTTGGCGCAGAGAAATTCTTTGATATTGTCCACGGATATAGCGGCTTGACTCCTGATGTGGCGGTTTTGGTGGCATCGGTTAGAGCTCTTAACATGCACGGGGGAGTCCCTCGGGAGGACGTGGCAAAAACCAACCTAAAGGCTCTAGAACAAGGGTTAAGCAATTTACGAAAGCATGTTGCCAATCTGCAGAAATTCGGTTTGCCAGTAGTGGTGGCTATTAATCGATTTCCTACAGATGAGCCAGCGGAGTTGGAGCTTGTGGAAAGAGCCTGCGCTGAGCTAGAAGTTAAGGCGGCTATCTCGGAAGTTGTCTCCAAGGGCGGACCTGGTGGTCGGGAGTTGGCAGAAGCTGTGCTTGCTGCTTTGACTGAAGAAGAGAACCGATTCCAGCCACTGTATGATTGGAGTCGACCTATAAAGGAAAAAATGGATATTCTGGCTCAGGAAATCTACGGGGCTGATGGTGTCGTATATACGACTAGAGCCGAACAAGATATACAAGCTCTTACAGATATGGGCTATGGCAATCTACCTATCTGTGTAGCCAAGACTCAGCATTCTCTATCGGACAATCCGGCTCTAAAAGGTGCTCCTAGCAACTGGACTTTGACTGTCAGGGAAGTGCGAGCCTCATTGGGAGCAGGCTTTTTAGTACCCCTAACGGGAGATATGATGACGATGCCGGGATTGCCCAGGTTGCCAGCAGCCAATCGGATTGACATAGATTCAGACGGGACTATTACCGGATTATCATAGGGTAAGACGACGGTCAGTGCACGAAGAGAGAGTCTGCAAATCATTAAGGAGTGGGTGGGGTTGGCAGTGGAGCAGACCTTTATAATAATAAAGCCTGAAGCTGTAGAAAGGCGTTTGGTGGGGGAGATCCTCGGAAGGTTCGAAAGAAAAGGCCTGGAGATCAAGGGCTTGAGGGTTACCAAAATAAGTGAGGATCTGGCCAAGGAGCATTACGCTCATCATGAAAACAAGCCGTTTTTTTCGCAGCTCATCGAAGCTATCACCCGAGGACCCGTGGTCCTTGCAGTTCTAGAAGGCAACGATTCTGTCAGTCAGGTGAGAACCTTGGTAGGAGCCACCGATCCAGTTAAGGCGGCACCGGGTACCATTCGAGGTGATCTTGCAGTCCGGCTTCCGTACAATATGGTTCATGCCGCTGATTCACCGGCCAACGCCCTGATCGAGATCGAGAGGTTTTTCGGTAGTTGTCTGTCGGGCATGCCGAAAGGTAGCTGAATTCGATAAACCCATGGGAAGTAGCAGCTAGGGGAGGGGGGTGGAGGATTCTTGAATAGTTTTACTAGGACCCTGACCTGGCTGGGTCGCCTGTACCGTAGGGTGCGAAACTCTTGGGCCCAGCGGTCCGCTGTTCAATATGGATGGTTTATCCTGGGGTTAGTCTTGAGTCTTCCTGTGTTTTGGGCTAGTTCGGTCGATGCGGCTCTGCCCTCTAGGGTGCTCCAACTTAGAGACAAAAATGAAGAGATAGCCATAGGGTTGGGTGAAAGTCAAGGGAGCATCCGTATCTCGTCTACGGAGGGGCTCGAGATCCTCACTGCTGATGGCAAACATCTCACTGATGTTGCCAAAGCGATTAGTATCACTGCAGGAAAAGGCCGAAAGGTAGAGAGACAGCAGACTGTTTGGCGAGTACAAGTTAAGGCAGTCCGGGATGAGCAGGCCGCTTGGGATCTCAAGGGCAAAGTGGAGGCCGAGGCCGGTATGATAAGTTATGTCCTCCACGAAGAGCCTTGGTATAAGATACAGGTGGGCGATGCCGCTAGTTTGGCAGAAGCTGAGGTGATAAAGGAAAAGATCATTGGCTTGGGCTATGAGGATGCATGGATCTCTAAAGCAGAGGCGCCTGTGGCCGATGCTGTCTCCGACGATAGTAATTCTATAATCCCAACCCTCAGCATAGAAGATGGTATAGATGGGAATCTACTAGTAGATCTTACCAGGCATGAGCTGGTGGTGGCTCCCAAGGGCAAAGAGCCGCTTGCGTTGCAGTTGAGCGGTAGCCCACTCCGAAAGTATCGGGGCAGGTTGCGCCTTACCGCCCTAGGGCAAAACCAGATCCGAGTGGTCAATCTCGTTGGACTTGAGGAGTATCTCTATGGCGTTGTGGGCGCTGAGCTATATAGCAACTCCAAGGAGGAGCAGGCAGCTTTAGCCGCCCAAGCGGTAGCTGCCCGAACCTACACTATTCAAAACCTTGGCAAGCATGAAGGGGAAGGATATGATCTTTGTGCAACAGTGCATTGCCAGGTATATCAGGGTGTAGAACGGGAATCAGAGCTCATTCGCAAAGCTGTGGATACGACTTGGGGGCAGATCTTGGTCTATGGGGGCCAGGCCATTAGTGCAGTCTATCACTCCAGCAGTGGGGGAGCCACTGCCGGTGCTGAGCAAGTATGGGCCACCCGTTACTCGGGCTATTTACGTCCCGTGCCTGACGAAGTCATAGACCCTGCGACAGAAACCATGGTCAAGCTCGGTCAAGATCGTCCTGGTTATAAGTGGGAGATCACTTGGCAAGCCGACGAGCTTAGCGATATTCTCCAGCGTCACCTGGCTGCAGAGCTTTCCATTAAGGTTCCCGTCTCGGCAGTTCTCAAGGACCTGCGTGTCGACAAGACAGACCCTTTGGGTAGGGTAGAGCGGCTTATTATTGTCTATGAGGATGAGACGTCGGAGGAGGAAGAACCAAAGAGCGAATACTTGGTTACAAAGGATAAGATCCGGTGGGTCTTGCGTAAGCCCGATGGCAGCATCTTGCCCAGCACCCGGTTTGAGCTAGAGACCCATAGTTCCCGTGATAGGCTCGAGAAGGTATCGGTCGTAGGCCAAGGCAACGGCCACGGATTGGGCCTATCCCAAGCAGGGGCCCTCCACATGTCCCGCTTGGGCTACGGTTATGAAGAGATTCTATATCATTACTATACTGATGTTACGCTGTTGACCTTGGGTCAGTACTATGAGCACATGGAGTCCATGCTTGTTTGGGAAAACAAGGGATTTGTACAGACGTGGGCGGCTATCCTCGGCTCCGATCATGGTGTTAATGAGCATACCGATGTATTACAGTGGTCGCCGGCGGGAGATCTGATTGCCTATGGGGCATCTGGGGCGGAAGGAGGGCTGTGGGTTTTCAATACCATTACCGGCGAGCGTGCAACGGTTCTTCAAGATCCTGTACGGGAAATAGCCTGGAAGAGTGATGGCTCTGCCGTTGCTGTTGTTACAGCTACCCAAAGGGGTAGGAGACAGTTGCAGATCATACCCATCAATATCTCGGCGATGGGAGATCGTGGGTCATTGTCTCCGGATTTGCTGGCAGAGGGGGCGGATATCCATTCACCTACATGGCTGCCCGGCAGTGACCTGGTGTTGTTTGGTCAAAACGGCATGGTCTACGGGGGAGTGACGAAAGTAAGTGTGCCGCTATTGACTGGGGCGACAGTGCCCGAAATTGCCCCTAGCGGCAAGCAGATGGTTTTCTATCGAAATGGGGCAGTTTGGCTATATAACTTGATTACGGGGGCTGTGCAACAGTTATATGCCGTAGACAGTATTAAGTCTGTTTTTTGGTCACCGAATGGCAGACATTTGGCCGTTGCCTTATCTGAAGAAGTGCTGATTATCGATGTGCAATCAAGGGAGCTGATTATCAAGTTGACTGGCAGCAGCCCTGCCTGGTCAGCCCATGGGGAGTATATTGCCTATGTTGATGAAGGTAATGATGGTTTATGTGCCATCAGTATCTTGGAGGTTGCATCCCTAGAGAAGCATGTTCTAGCCAATGTCAACCAGGGAAATTCCGCTGTCCATTTGTCCAATGCAGCCCAGGCTGTAGCTTATATCAATCAGGGCAGATTGCATCTTCTCACATGGCGCTGAGCCGAAGAACCAGAGGAATTGGTGTTTATTTTCCAGAGACCATTTGGTATACTAACTGGTAGTTGTCTAAAGAAAACCACCGGGGAGGAGTATACGACCATGCTGCCTACTCCTAAGAAATTCACATTGTGTGTAGGTGCCGCAGAGGGGTCTCCAAAGCTAAATGCCTTTGACAACGCTTTACTGGAAGCTGGCATTGGTAATCTCAACCTTCTCAAGGTTAGTAGCATTTTGCCTCCTGGTGCTCAATATGTAGATCACATCGATGCTCCGCCGGGGTCCTTGATTCCCACGGCCTACGGTTCCATTGCCAGTGACGAGCCCAGAGAGCTGATTGCTGCCGCCGTTGGGGTGGGTCTTGTTCAAGGCAGTTTCGGTGTGATTATGGAATATGCTGGCAGGTGCTCCCGCCAAGAAGCGGAACAAGTAGTGACAAATATGGTCCGGGAGGCCTTACATACTCGCAAACTCGAGTTGGATCGCATAGTGGTCAAGTCCGTTGACCACAAGGTAGTTAGTTCGGGCTGTGCCTTTGCGGCGGTAGCCCTTTGGTACTAAGGAATTGCTCCGTCGTTGGACAAAGCTGGCTTGGGCTTAGAGGTACAATTACTACGGGGGGGAGGTCGATCACATGGAGCTGTGGTTTACGGAAAAGCAAACGGATCATGTGGGTATTACCTGTAAAGTCAAGGGGACTTTGATGAGGAAGCAGTCACCCTATCAAGAAGTGGCAGTCATTGATACTGAAGGATTTGGTAGAATGCTACTTCTCGATGGGGTTATACAAACCACCATCGCTGATGAATTTACCTATCACGAGATGATCGCCCACGTACCTATGAACACCCATCCTAATCCCCGGCGTGTGGCTGTGGTCGGAGGCGGAGACGGTGGGACGATTCGAGAGGTCATCAAACATGATTCCGTGGAAAAGGCAGCATTGGTGGAGATTGATGAACTGGTGATCCAAGCTAGTCGTCAATATTTACCGG
>JAAYRF010000029.1 GCA_012518905.1 Bacillota bacterium
GCCATCTCCGGCAAAGTAAAAGAGCCTTTCGTTATTGACCAAGAAAGATGCATTAAGTGCGGGGCCTGCAAAGAGACTTGTCGCTTCGACGCTGTGGAGGAGGTTGCTTAAATGGCCCAGACCATGATAATAGACGGCAAGCCGGTTGAGTTAAACGGTGAAAAGAATGTGCTGGAGGTGTGCCGCAAAGCAGGAGTAGATTTACCGACTTTCTGTTACCATTCGGAGCTATCTGTCTACGGCGCATGTCGAATGTGCTTGGTGGAATTGGAAAATGGCCAGATAGTTGCCGGATGCTCCACACCGCCTCAGCCCGGGCTTGTGGTAAAGACCACCACACCTAGGGTTCAGAAGATACGGAAGATGGCGCTAGAACTCTTGTTGGCCAACCATGATCGAGATTGCACCACCTGTGAGAAGAGTGGGAGCTGTAAGCTGCAGGACTTAGCGCAGCGTTTTGGGATTCGGGAAGTGCGCTTCGGTCAAAGAGATGTTAAAGTCGATATTGACGATTCCAGTGTTGCTCTGATTCGAGATCCGAACAAATGCATTCTCTGTGGTGACTGTGTACGGATGTGCCAGGAAGTACAGGGAGTAGGTGTATTGGACTTCGCTCATCGAGGGGCGAAAATGACGGTTACGCCGGCATTTGGGAAGACTATGGCGGAAGTGGATTGTGTCAACTGCGGCCAGTGTGCTGCAGTATGCCCTACCGGTGCCTTGATGGTCAAGTCCCAAGTGGATGAAGTTTGGCAGGCCCTTCATGATCCAACTAAGACTGTGATCATCCAGGTGGCTCCCGCAGTGAGAGTTGCGGTAGGTGAGGTCTTTGGCCTCCAACCTGGTCAAAACACCTTAGGCAAACTAACAACAGCCCTGCGTCAGATGGGCTTTGATAAGGTTTTCGATACTAGTTTTGCCGCTGATTTGACAGTTATGGAAGAGGGGACTGAGTTTCTAGAGCGCCTCAAAAAGGGAGAGAGGCTGCCTCAGTTTACTTCCTGTTGCCCTGCTTGGGTCAAGTATGCAGAACAGTACCAGCCTGAGATTTTAGATAATCTGTCAACCTGCCGTTCGCCTCAGCAAATGTTTGGATCCTTGGCCAAGAAATACTATGCCAAGGAGCTAGGTATTGAGCCGAAGGATATGGTTGTCGTCAGTTTGATGCCTTGTACTGCCAAGAAGTTTGAGGCAGCTAGATCCGAATTTACTACCGATTCAGTACCCGACGTTGATTTTGTTCTGACGACCCAGGAAATCGTGCAGATGATTCGGGAGGCAGGCCTTGATTATGGTCATCTAGAGGAAGACTCCTTGGATATGCCATTTGGTTTCACCTCCGGCGGAGGGATCCTCTTTGGTGTGACCGGTGGGGTATCGGAGGCAGTCTTGCGGGCAGCCAACTACCTCTTGTCAGGTGAAGAGCTTGAGCAAGTGAATTTCACCGAGGTTCGGGGGACGGAGGGATTGAGGGCAGCTGAAGTCGATGTTGATGGCAATAGGATCAAGATCGCCCTGGTTTATGGTCTGGCCAACGCCAAACAGCTCTTGGATCAGATTGGCTCTGGTAAAGCACAGTACCACCTAGTAGAAGTCATGGCTTGCCCTGGAGGCTGTATAGGTGGAGCAGGACAGCCGGTGGGTACAAACGCTGAGATTCGCAAAGCCCGGGCTCAGGGGATTTACAGTGCCGATAAAGCTCAGCAGTTGCGAAAATCGCACCAAAATCCACTCATCGACGCTGTCTATGGGAAATGGCTGGGTGCTCCCAATGGGGAAGCGGCCCATGCCGCCTTGCATACAACCTACAATGAACGAAGGCGGATCAAGGGTGATTCCATTAGTTTAGGCGATAACCATGTGGCAAAACAGTTAGAGGTATCAGTCTGTGTCGGAACCAGCTGCTATCTCAAGGGTTCTTACGATCTGCTCCAAAATCTTGGTCGCTCTCTCCGGGATGCCCAATTGGCAGATCGAGTAGATTTAAAAGCTACCTTCTGTTTCGAGAATTGCGGCGGAAGTATTAACGTTAAGGTAGGAGATACCTTGTATAGTCGCATGTCCCCTGCTAAGACAGGATTCCTATTGGACGTGATAAA
>JAAYRF010000228.1 GCA_012518905.1 Bacillota bacterium
CTCTTTCTGCGAACCGACTCCGAGCAATGGCCAAATCCCCCTTGGCTTCAAGCCGATAAATGACCGCCACTGAACCCCGAGTTAAGCATGGGGAAAGAGTGCGAATGAGTTCGACGTTATCTGCATGCATATTGCATACGCGACGCAGCTATGCTATACTGTAACCACCAGATTGAGAGGAGGCGGTTTTGGTGCCGTCACTGCAAGTACGGGACTTGCCGGAGCATATCTACCAGGCAATTGCAGAGCGAGCCAAAGCGGAGCGACGCAGTATCTCCCAGGAGACTATCGTGCTGCTAGAAAAAGCCCTAGCGCTTTCTGAGGGGATCCCTACTAGGCGCAAGCTTGTTCTCGACGAGATCGCCCAGGGACCGCCTCTGGAAGTAATGGATACCCCAGATCCGGTGACTTTTGTCAGAGAGGACCGGGAGAGGTGATTGTGACGCTGGATGTAAGTGCCGCCATTGAGCTGGTGCTGAAGCGACCAAAGCATATTCCAATCATGCATATCCTGCAACAGGCTGAGTGGGTTATATCCCCTTCACTTTTCATATACGAGACTGCCAACGTCATGTGGAAATACAGTCGGCTGGGACAGTATTCTACAGACCACCTATTTCACAAGACCAAACAAGCCCTAAAGCTCGTGGATGAATACGTACCACCAGAGTCTTTATTCGAAGAAGCTATCGCCCTCGCTACCCAGATTAACCATCCAGCCTATGATGCAATGTATCTTGTCGCAAGTCGCCGGCGAAATGCTGCACTCATCACTTTGGATTCCAGACTTGCCGACGCTGCTGCCGCCATCAAGATACCGCTCAGCCCAGTTTCAAAGTCCCTTCTTGAAAATCAATGACAGTTTAGCGCCCAAACCGTTTCTCCAGATGACAATCCCCAGATACGTTCGGCATCATAGACGGCTTCCTGCCACAGCCGTTATAGGAATAGCTGCGCTCAGGCCGATACTGCCAGTTAAAGCCTTAACTATTGAGTAAATAGCTTTCAGCATCTTCTCGACAGCCTGATGGCACATGAAGCCTACATAAAGGTACCTTCGCTATAGAAGCATGGCTTCAGCCGTTCCCAAATCGTAGTTAGCTAACTCAAGCTAGTAGTTATCCGCAGGCATTCATTGCATTATCTCTCAAAGCCATTATGCCACAGGTTTCCGACAGATTGTAAAGCCATCCGAGGTTCAGCTCTTTACTGGTTGTGCAACTAGGCCAACCTCTTGATAACATTTGGCTCAATGCTTTTGTCCAGGCACTTTATGGCTCCTTTTGCCTCGGTGGTAGACTCCAACTGGCGATTGACGTTATACCAATCGCTTTTGACCGCATCGCCTGACATCGATGCTGTTAGCCCTTCAACGCCCCCGCCGTCAGGCCCTCAATGATGAATCTATGGAAGAACACATAGAAGAGCAGGAGAGGTATGGTTGCCACTGTCAACCCACCGAAAAGCATCTGGTAGTCGATATCATAATGCCCATAGAAGACATAGAGGCCTATGGGTAGGGTACGCATTGCCGGATCGCGGACAAACAGCATGGCAAACAAGAACTCATTCCACGCGTTAATGGTAGAAAGAATGGCCACCGTAGCCAATGCAGGTTTGGAGATAGGCATGGTGACCAGTAGAAACGTTCCCAGCAGCCCACAGCCATCAATGGCGGCTGCATCATCTAGCTCCGTGGGCAGTGTTGAAAGAAAAGCCTGCAAGATAAAAATCGCCATGGGTAAACCCAGGGCTGTGTAGGGGAGGATAAGACCTATGTATGTATCAATGAGGCTGAGCCTTCTTAGGAGGACAAAAAGGGGAATCACGTAGGTCTGAGCGGGGATAATCAGTCCTGCTAAGAATACTCCAAAAAGGAGGTTACGGCCCTGGAACCTAAGGCGTGCTAAGGCGAAGGCCGCAAGACTGCTGAGGATTAGGATACCCATTACAGTACTTGTGGTTACAATGATACTGTTCTTAAAATACCCTCCCAGCTTCCCTGCCTGCCATGCCTTCAGTAAAGGCTCCACGGTAAAGTGCTCAGGCAAAGCCCAAGGCTTGGTAAAGATCAAACGGTTGGGCTTCATGGCTGAATAAACCATCCATACCATGGGAAAGGCCATGATCAAGCACAAGAGCAGCATGGCTAGTATCAAGACATAATCTACTAAGCGTAAACGCTGCACACTATCCCCCTCCTAATATTCCACACTCTGCCGGGACGTATAAAGCATATAAAGAATCGAAGATATTGCCACCACTACCGTCATAATAACTGCCAAGGCTGAACCATATCCCATGCGGGAGAACTGAAAGGCCTGCTTCATCACCCAAGTAGACACAATCTCCCCGGAATGATAAGGCCCTCCCCCCTCCCCGGTCATCACCCAAAACAGGTTAAAGGCCTGAAATGATCCGGTCCAACAAAGCAGGAGTGCAATGATCAAAATGGGGCGAAGCAGCAGTACAATCACATACAAGAAGATTTTCCATTCCGCAGCACCATCGAGTCTCGCGGCCTCCAGCAAAGATACCGGAATGCCTTTGATGGCTGAATAGAAGATCAGCATATAGAATCCTGCATAGGTCCATCCCGAGGTTGTCACAACGGCGGGTATGATTGTCTGAGCACTGCCTAACCAGGCTCTGGTGAGCTGGGGATACCCGGCGGAACGGAGCACCACGTTTAGAGGCCCTATTTGAGGATGATAGACATAGCTCCACAAAAGCCCAATAATGGTCATGGATAAAACCATGGGTGTAAAAAACATGATCCGCAGTGTGCCAAAGAGCGGCAGTGAGCGGCTTAAGATGAGAGCCACCAAAAGACCAAACAGGACCTCACTGACGATGGTGCCTAGGAAATAAAGTACGTTATTTTTGAAAGCCTGCTTGAACACTGCATCATTGAATAAAGCCCTTTCGTAATTGGCAAACCCCGACCACTCCATGGGGCCAAAGCCCCGCCAATCATACAGGCTGTAGCGAAAGGTCTCGAAGGCAGGATAGAGTACAAACACTATGAAAATGACTAAGGCCGGAGCGAGAAAAAGATACGGTGCAATGCGCCTTGTCCATTTGCCCTTATGGTGTGACACACCAATTGCCTCCATCCAGATAAAATTATGGTAGGGCAGGTGCTGACCTTGCCCTACCAGGGGTGCATGGCAGCTTGCTCCATAAAGAACATCATGCGGGCTTCTGTGCTGTCTATGACATTGACGCCAACGTTAAAGTAACCTTTCCGAACCATGTCAGCCAAAAGCTCTAAAGCGGCAACTACACCTGGATCGGAAAAGCTGGTTCCGGCCTCGAGTTTCAGCAAACTGTCATACGCATTCTCACCGATTACTCGGCTCACCAAATGACCAGCCCAATTGCCCATGGGCCAGCCTACACCTTTATTGCCGGCAGCTAGGGGCACTATGCCGTTTTCCTTAAAGGTCTCACAAATGTCTAGAAACTCATCCCAAGTAGTCGGTTCACCGAGGCCGAATTTGTCAAACATCTCCTTGTTGTACCAAATCAGATTGGTGATATCCAAAGAGTGAGGAACCATATAGATCCGGCCGTCAACCGTTGCATCGGACCAAGCTGAATCAACGAATGAGTCTTTCCAGCCGTCCTTCGCCATTTCCTCAGTTAGATCTGCAGGGAAACCCTCCGCTGCATCCCGCTCCACCAGCCATCCACCCCACTGGAAGTAAACATCCGGGGGAGTGCCTCCTTGAAAAAGTGACAGCAGACCTACAGTCTCGTATATTTCATCTTTCATAGTGTTTTCTTTGATGCGAATGCCGGGATTTTCTGCTTCGGCTTCCTACCAACCATACTTCTCCGGGCCCCAGGGGACTCTCTCCAGCTCTTGCTTAACCCTAACATAAGTATTATTCGGTACGTCCTCATTTAGGACCACGCCGGACCCGATGACACTGTATACGCCGATCTTACAGCCGGGCATGAGCATGGCATTGACACCGGTCCTGCAGTAGTCGCCTATGTAGACGGCATTGGCACAATGCTTAGGATACTCCCGCCTACCTTTCACCACATGGGATGTATGGCCATCATCAAAACGCAAGGTGCCGCATACAGTCGCTGCTCCAATGTCTGTGTTGGTGCCGATGATGCCTGACATCTCCATGTAGTGATATAGATACACGCGATCCATCAAAACCCCATCGAATTCCGCCCCATGACTTACTACACAATCACGGCCAATGACGGCGTTATGCTCTATATAGCAGTAGTTACCCATATAGCAGTTGTCACCGATGACTGCATTGCCCACCAGTATGGCCCCGTTTTCAATGGTAGTATTATCGCCGACGATGGCATTGCCCTTAATAATTACGTTTCTGCCGATATGACTGTTTACCCCGAGCTTGACATATCCATCAAGGGAGGCAGTCTCATGTATGGAAGCACCCTGGCCCAGTACGTTCTCATGCAGCTGGGCACAGAGCTTTTCCGCCATGAGTGCATTGGCCATGAGAATATGCCAGGGTTTATCCAGATCTACGAAGATACCCTGGGCCTCTACGCAAGGAATGGAGCCCCCGTCATTCATATAATCAACTAAGGACATCTCCAAATACCCTTCCATGGGCGGCATCATTCCCACTTGGACACTGGAGAAAACACCGGAGTTATGCTGGACATAGTGGAGGAAGCTTCTAGGAAGGGCAAAGGCTGCAAATCTATGGGTGGCACGGCCCCTGGGATGTCCTACGATGCTTTCTATGCTTCCACCACTAAGGGAGCAAGCAATCCAGTCCCGGCTGGATTCCTCCCCCAGCGGTGCCACTAAGGCACTGGGTTTATCCGGGTCTTGATCCTTAATTAGGCGAGCTAAATCATCTTTATCCACCAATGAGTCACCATAAAGGACCAAGAACCTATCATCGTCAATATAATCTCTAACTGCCTCTAACGTGGCCGCGGTCCCCCGAGTCCTTCCCACATCGATGACAGTCACATGCTCCGTGTTGCGAAAGTAGTTCCTAATCTGATCACTAAACTCACCGCCGGCAATGATGATCTTCTGCAACCCTAACTCAATCAAAGCTTCCACACTATACCCGATGACGGGCTTATTGGCCACGGGAAGCATGACCTTGGGACGCACCTCAGCATAGGGCCAGATTCTGCTTCCTTGTCCAGCTGCCAGTATCACTGCAGTTTTCACCTATGATTCACCCCTAAGATCATTTACTTTGTTCACCTTTGTACTGCGTTGTCGTTAGTATCTGGCTGCCACTTCTCCGGTAATAGCACCCATCTTTTCTGCTAGGTCAATAGATATGGACTGAGCCGTCCAGTTTACTATCTGTTTTACATATTGCCAAAAAGTTACAAATTTCCTTCTGGAAAACCCCGATAAGCTCATTTATCCATCCATTAGTCCATTGTTGATCCCGTTGGGCTTAGGCCGGGGCCAGTAACAAAACCGCACCGGGTATTCTAAAGCTGAGTCACGCTGTACATTTATCAAGTCGCAGGGAGCTTGCTCTGGCGCCTATGTGGAGGCTGCTCTGTGCTTATGGAGGATTTGTAGATAGGAGATCTGCTCTCTGGCAAGAAATTAAGCTAGAGGGAGTACTGAGCTACTCCCACAGGAATGGAAGAGCTACCGGAGAGGAGCAGTTGTCATGCAAGGAATGGTATCAGTTAGAAATCTGGTCAAAACCTTTGTATCCAAGGAAGAAACGGTGACGGCTCTTAATGACGTCACTTTATCTACCCCTCCCAATCGGATTCTAACCCTTTTGGGGCCTTCCGGATGCGGGAAGACCACATTACTTAGATGTATAGCTGGACTTGAATCCCCAGATTCAGGCGAGATCACCATCGGCGATGAGGTGGTATGGTCCAAGGAGAAGGGCATATCTTTGCCCCCTGAGCGCCGGGGGATCGGGATGGTATTTCAGTCTTATGCCATTTGGCCGCATATGACTGTCTTTGGCAATGTAGCGTATCCCCTTGAGGTTCGCAAGACACCGAAGCGAGAGATCGAGGAGCGGGTGGAGAAGATCCTCGATCTTGTACAGCTGAGCGGTTTCCAGAACCGATTGGCAACCCAGCTCAGCGGCGGACAGCAGCAGAGAGTGGCCCTGGCTCGGGCTCTGGTAGCCGAGCCGAAAGTGATTCTCTTTGACGAGCCCCTCAGCAATCTAGATGCGAAGCTCCGTGAAAGCACACGGCAAGAACTCAGGGACTTCCTCACTGAGCTTGCCATCTCCGCCATCTATGTAACCCACGATCAGATAGAGGCCCTGACCATTGCCGACGAGATTGCAGTAATGCGCGGCGGTTCAGTAGTTGAAAGGGGTACACCACAGGACATTTATCTTCGCTCTAACAATCCATTCGTGGTGGACTTTATCGGGAGAGCTAACTTC
>JAAYRF010000229.1 GCA_012518905.1 Bacillota bacterium
CTTTCTGTTTCCAGGATGATTATTGGAACTAACTGGATGCTAGGCTGGAGCCATCAGAGCCCTGCTAAGGACGAATTGATCAATAGGCTAAATAATCGTGAAGCTATGGCAGATATCTTGGAAGTCTTTTTCCGGGCAGGGGTGGATACGATTATGGGACCCTTAACCCAACACTCTCGGATCTTTGATGCCATCAAGGACGCAGAAGACAGGACCGGAGTAAAGTGTATTAAAGTGGACACACCGATTATCAATGTGGAGGATACGGCCCGGGGCAGGGATGAGTCCAAGGCTATCTTTGATCAGGTGGCAGCAACGGGAGCGGAGATATGCTTGCCTCACCACTCTTCCGTGGAGCAATTGCTCGATAGAAGCACCGAGAAAATCCGGAGACTAGATGAATATACTGCCATGATCAGGGAAAGGGGCATGATCCCGGGATTATCCGCGCATATGCCAGAGGTTGTGGCTTACTCCGATAGAGAAAATTACGATGTCGAGACCTATATACAAATATACAATTGCATGGGCTTTCTCATGCAGTTAGAGGTGGAATGGGTAGCCAAGCTCATCAATGATGCTAAGAAGCCAGTGATGACCATCAAGCCCATGGCTGCGGGAAGGGTAACTCCCTTTGTCGGTTTGACCTTCGTCTGGAATACAATCCGGGATCAAGACATGGTTACCGTGGGCACCATGACTCCAGGCGAAGCAAAGGAAGTGGTTGAGCTATCCATGGCTATTCTCGAGAGAAGAAAGCCCGATATTGGTGTCCGGGACTCCCCGAGTCAGTATACTGTTCCGAGGTAAGACCACACCCAAGGGCAGGGGCTCACCTCCTCCCCTTGTTCCTAGATGAGACGACGAGCCCAACGACTGCTCCTTAGGATAATCTCACGAAAGGACGTATTCTGAAAGGAACGGATATCGTGACCGGGAGCTAGATAAACGATGCGCCCCAGCCCGTATTCAATAGTCCAACCGGCTGGCCAGCTTTGATCTTCATAAATGTACTCTAGAAATATCTCTTTCTTGCAGAAATCATCGAACACAAACTGGTAAGGCTCTTCTCCCATGCTCCACCTCGTCATACCTTCAGTGATGGGGTGTTCCGAACTAATGGGGACATAGTCCAATACGGTATACTCAGGATGTTTTGTGAACTTGGCGCCTAGCATTTGAGCCAACTCGAAGTCTTCCTGCATGAAGATGCCGTTATGGATGGCCATAAGGCTGCCTCCGCCGCTTACATAGCTTAGCACGGCGTGGACTAGGTTTGGTGAAGTCTTCTCCTGCCAGCAATCGGCATAAGAGATCACCATGGCATATTGCTCCAGATCGCCCCTGGTCAAAGGACCATAATCTTCTGTACAAGTAACCACAAGCTCATCTTGGAGGATTTCGGCAATCTCCCCATCGATACCATTTGCGGGATGCCATTTTGCACTATCATAATCGCCAAACAACACTGCACTAGCTTTAGCTAACATGACCTTTCCTCCTTTGTGGGTACTAGTGGCGGGAATACATCTCAATTTGTAATCGAGCCTTCCTGAAAAACTGCAAGGGAGTGGTTCAAGAGCTCATGGGGTGAATACGTAGGGGTTTATTGATTGATTGCCTGCTTTCACGGATCCTCTTTTTCCTCTCTTATTGGGAAAGGAAGGAATATCCTGCAAAACAGGAAATATTAGTCTATGGCCAATGGTAAGAGTATAAGTCCATTAGTGGATGGGTATCGGGGATGGATTAGGGGAGAGGCATGGGGAATGGGGCTATTAGCCAAGGATAGAGATTTCTATAGGACGGCACTCATGATTGCCTTACCGGTTGTGGCTCAACAGACCATTAACATTGGTGTGAATCTGGCGGATACCGTCATGCTGGGCTCCCTCGGAGAGATCCCAATATCCGGTTCCGCCCTAGCCAATCAGTTCTTCTTCATCTTTAATGTCCTTTGCCTGGGCATGGGCGGCGGTGCCGCGGTGATGACGGGTCAGTACTGGGGAGCAGAAGATAGACCATCGGTTCATAAGACACTGGCGCTGCTGCTCCGTATTTGTGCAGTAGTGGCCTTGGTGTTTTCTGCCCTTGCCTTCTTTTTCCCGACCCAGATCATGTCACTGTATACTAATGAACTGGCGGTAATTGAGAGTGGCGCTAGGTACCTAAAGATCATGGCCTTCGCCTTCTTATTCCATGGACTTAACCTAACATCCATCATCGTGCTACGGACGGTGGGACTGGCCCGTTTAGGATTCTATACTTCATGCATTTCTTTTCTGTGCAACGTATTCTTCAACTGGGTATTCATCTTCGGTAACTTAGGTGTTCCGCGACTAGAGATCGCCGGTGCGGCGCTGGCTACCCTTATTGCCCGCATTGCTGAATTTAGCATAACCTTTGGCTATATGCTGTTCTTCGATGACCGGATGCGGTTTCGTTTCAAGCACTTTCTGGCCAAGGTTGATCGAGTCATTATTCAACAGTTCATCCATACAGCTGTACCGGTGATCATCAGTGATGGTTTGCTCATTTTAGGCGGCAATGCGCTGGCCATGATCATGGGTAGGATGGGCAAGGAGATGGTGGCTGCCAATACTATTACCACTGTGACAGTTCAGCTCAGTACAGTATTCATTATGGGGTTAGCTAGTACCAGCAGCGTCATGACGGCCAATACCGTGGGACGGGGCGATTATGAACAGGCCCAAGAGCAGGGGGTTACCTTTCTGGTCTTGAGTATCATCATCGGGGGACTGGGATGTATACTGATCAATCTACTGAAGCCCCATATAGTCAATTTCTATAACGTTACACTGGAGACTAAAGCCATCGCCACTCAGCTCATGACGGTGGTGGGGTTCATGGTGATCTTCCAGGCTATTCAGTCGGTGATGACTAAAGGTGTTCTTCGGGGTGGAGGCGACACTAGGTTCTTGATGGTGGCTGATGTGCTGTTTCTTTGGGTGAGCTCCATCCCCCTCGGGTATCTAGCTGCCTTTGTCTGGAAGCTGCCCCCCTATATAGTCTTCTTCTTTCTGCGTATCGACCACATCGCCAAATCTATTTGGTGCATTTTTCGGCTTAGAAGCGAGAAGTGGATCAAGAAGGTATCGAGGGTCAATCATGTCGATGGGAGCAGGATTTCAGCTTAGATGATTGGCTTTGGCCAAGTGAACGTAGAGGACGGGATGGACTATAGGTTTTTCCGGTTGGAACTCAAATCGGGTGGCGAATTGGAGAAGGGGGGCATATCTGTCATGGGGAAAACTACGAAATTCGTTGTAGGTATGCTAGTAGTTGTGCTTCTTGGGGTTATCCTAATAGCGAAAGGCTTGGAGTCCAACATGCACAAGCTGCAAACAATGGAACTGACCGATGTTGATTTGGAAGGAATCGCGGATGGTACATATGTAGGTAGCTATGAGCTCTTCCCAGTATCGGTGGTGGTTGAAGTAGCTGTTAAGAACCATGAGCTAGCGGGCATCAAACTAGTTGAGCACCGAAATGGGCGGGGTAAGGCAGGAGAAGCGGTTGTTGACCGAGTCTTGAAGGCCCAGGCGTTACAGATAGATGCAGTCTCTGGAGCCACATACAGTAGTTTGGTCATACTAAAAGCCATAGATAATGCACTAGCTGAAGCACAGCGATAGTAATCTTTGGTGAATCCCTTGGCGATATACGACTAC
>JAAYRF010000007.1 GCA_012518905.1 Bacillota bacterium
GCTTCCTGTAATTCCGATTTAGGACGTAGGGTCCAAAGGTCCTTGTAGGGCCAGATGGTCCCAGTATCCACATATTTGGCCCCCAAAGCTGCAGCCAAATCTACTCGTGCCTTGAGCAGGTCTACTCCTTCGGGGTGTTCGAGAGCATGGGGCG
Source organism: Bacillota bacterium (assembly GCA_012518905.1). Lineage (GTDB taxonomy): Bacteria > Bacillota > Limnochordia > DTU087 > DTU087 > JAAYRF01. The sequence goes on from JAAYRF010000007.1 coordinate 155, forward strand.
CAAAGATGGCTGTCGTTTGCAGGCCAAAACTGCCAATGAGTTTAGCAATATGGTTTATGCCAGCAAAGCTTAAATGCTCAGGCATTATGTGCTCGCCCCATTCTGGGATGGATACCGGAGCAACAAACTTGAACCCTGATTGGGCAATGCCTTCCAGTGCTCTGTGAAGAGAGAAGCTGGCGGGGGAATAGCAGAGAGTTGTTACACCAATTTGCCATGTATTGATCATATGACGATGCCCCCGGTCATTAGGAAAGTGTAAAGGCTTATTGTGTTGACTACACATTCGATACAATTCGCAGAGAATCCTGCGTGCAACGGAAATCAACCAAGGGTACAATATTCCCCACAAAACAGATATGAAAGATAGGGGATCGCTGGATCCAATAGCCGAAAGCTAATCTCCGCGGTGATAGTATATCTTGTCAGCGAAATTGCGGATGCGACTTGCGGGAGTGTTCAAATAGGAAGAGTTAAGGATTGGGAGATAGAGGGTTCAGTAGACCGAACTCGTAATAGTAGATCAGTATGGATATAGGCACCGGGGAGATGGTTTGATAAGGCCCATGAACGTATCCAAAGGAGCAATGACCACTGTTAAAGTGTAATCGAGCGTGCTGGATACATCTTAAGAAAGGGGTTGTCTGTCTTGCATAAGACATCAGTGAAAGGTCCACAAGCTCCGGTCAACCTACGATGCGAGTATATCAAAGAGGCCTTAGGTGTGGGTCGCCGTCGGCCCAGACTCTCATGGGAACTCGGTCATAGTGAAGCTAATCAGTATCAAAGCGCGTACCAGATAATTGTTGCCGACACAGAGGCCACCGTGTCAGGGGGAGAAGGCAACATGTGGAATAGTGGTAAGATCGAGTGTTCCCGTTCGGCGAATATTATCTATGGGGGCAAAGAGCTCAAGTCCTGCCAGAGATACTACTGGCGTGTTCGTTGGTGGGATCAAGATGATAACCCAAGTCCCTATAGCAATATCGCCGTATTTGAGACTGCCTTTCTGGGACAGGATGAATGGGAAGCAATCTGGATTGGCAATAGGGAGGATACCCTTCCCGATTCAGTTACTGTCCAATCGAATTACAACCTGCGGCCGGGGAGCCTTTTACGTAAGGAGCTATCCATACATAAGGAGATAAGACAAGCTAGGGCCTATGTAGCCGGTTTGGGGTATTATGAGCTGCGCATAAACGGCAAGAAGATTGGGGATCGGGTGCTTGAACCAGGCCAGACAGATTACCGAAAGACGGTCCTTTACTCGGTTTATGATATTACCTCTGCTATAAAACCCGGTGGCAACGCTATAGGGGTCATGCTAGGTAACGGTCGATATTGCAGCTTTAAGTGGCGGGATGGTGAGCTTTTTGGCTATGACGCTTTTCCTTGTTTGAGGGCCGAATTTCACATAACCTATGTAGATGGAACCACAGAGAAAGTCATAACTGATACCACCTGGCGGGTGAAGCGGGGTCCTGTAGGGATCAACGGGATATTCTATGGAGAAGTATATGATGCCCGCATGGAGGTGGATGGTTGGGATGAGTGGGGTCTTGATGATGTAGGCTGGACAGAAGCGATAGCAGTAAAACCACCGGGAGGGCTCATGGAACCCCAGCTTATGCCGCCCATTAAGGTGACCAAGCGATTACAACCGGTGGAGATCCTTAATCCCGATCCAGGTGTATATATCTACGATCTGGGTCAGAACATCACAGGCTGGGTGAGACTCAGGGTCGAAGGAGAAAGGGATACCGTAGTTAAGTTGCGTTTCTCCGAGGTAGTCGATGCAAACGGCAGGTTAGATATCCGGATTAATCGAGATGCAGAGTCCACTGATACCTATATTCTCAAAGGTCAAGGAATGGAGGTATATGAGCCTCGCTTCACGTACCACGGCTTTAGATACGTGGAAGTAACGGGTTTTCCCGGGACACCAAGACTGGATAGCATCGAAGGTTGCTTTATTCATACAGCGGTAGACTACACCGGTGGGTTTTCTAGTTCCAACAAGCTGTTTAACAAGATCCATCAAAATGTTATCTATGGGCAATTAGCCAACCTTATGAGTGTACCCACAGATTGTCCCCAAAGAGATGAACGAATGGGCTGGATGGGTGATGCTCAGTTAGTGGCAGAAGAAGCTATTTATAACTTTGACATGGCAGCTTTCTACATCAAGTATTTGCAGGACATCAGGGACGCCCAGAAAGCTGATGGCAGTCTATCAGACGTAGTACCTCCTTACTGGCCTTTGTACCCAGCAGATCCCGCTTGGGGCACTGCCTATATAACATTAGCCTGGGAGATGTATCGCTATTATGGTGATCTAGAGCTCTTAAGAGAGCACTATCCTAGTATGAAGAAGTGGGTAGACTTCCTTAAGTCACAGGAGGAGGATGGCCTAGTTACTTACGTGAAATACGGTGAATGGTGCTCGCCGGGCAGTGTCACCCCCAAGCGCAATCCCCGGGAGTTGACATCGGCTTTCTACTATTACCATGATGTTTTGCGGCTAGGCGCTATCGCAGAGCTGATTGGCGAAGAGGCAGACGCCCTGCGGCTAAAAGAAAAGGCCAAGGATATCCGGGATGCGTTTAACCGGAAGTACTTTCACCCGGAGACTAAGGCCTACGGCAACAATGACCAAACATCCAATGTCCTTGGTCTGCAGCTAGGCTTGCCTCCGGAGGGAGCGGCAGAAGGCGTAGTAGAAAACCTAGTTCACCATATAACAGAACAGACCGACTACCACTTTGATACCGGTATCATTGGCACCAGGTATATGCTGGACACCCTCACCGAATGGGGGTATAAAGAGATTGCCTATAGGATGATGACCCAAGAGAGCTACCCGAGCCATGGCTACATGATCCGGGAAGGTGCTACTACTATTTGGGAGCGATGGGAGAAGCTCACAGGAACTGGAATGAACTCCCATAATCACATAATGTTTGGAACGGTGGATACCTGGTTCTATAAGGCACTGGCCGGGATTCAGCTGGGCAAGCCCGGTTGGGATGAAGTCATAATCAAGCCTGCTATTCCCGCTGCTTTGGACTACGTCAGTGCTTCGGTGAAGACAATCAAGGGCCGTATAGCTTCTAGCTGGAGTAGAGATGGAAGTGGGCTGGAGATGAGGGTCAGCATCCCTACAAACACCAAGGCTCAGATCTATATTCCCAAGATTGACCATGAAAGCTTAGCCGGTACGATTAATGGTAGACCTATTGAGAGTAGTGCCTTTAGCGTAGTTCGGGAAAACGGCGAAGTCTACTATCATTTGGAGAGCGGTTCAGGAGAGTATCAGTTCATTCTGAAAGGATAGCCGACTTCAAAAAGGTCACCGCTGTGCTTCTTGACAAAGGAATCTCGTCGGTGTATTTTGGCCCACATCTTGGGGCAGTGGAGACTGTCAAGGGTTCAGCTGAATCTGTCGGGACTGAGATCATCTGAATCGATGACTTCCGCGAACGGTATACAGGAGGCACTTTCATGGGGCTTGAAGTAAAAGATATTAGTGAAGTTGAGCTCACTTGAAAGTGGTGAAAGGATGCGAGTTTGCATAGTTCATGGCAGCCCAAGGAAGGGAAATACTTATCGGGCTACTCTGGTTTTCCAAGAGCAGTTGCGCCAGTACGGTGCTGTAGATTTTGCGGAATTCCACTTGCCCAAGGACATGCCGCATTTTTGCCTGGGCTGCCATGGATGCTTTGAAAAGGGAGAAAAGCACTGCCCCCATGCCCCCAATGTACAGCCCATTGTGAAAGCCATGCTAGATGCCGATGGGATTATCCTGACTTCGCCGGTATACGTGCTTGCCGAGAGTGGATGCATGAAAGCATTTTTGGACCATTTGGGCTATATGTACATAGCTCACAGACCTATGGAGGAGATGTTTTCCAAGGTTGCTATGGTCATCTCTACAGCGGCGGGAACCGGAACACGCCATTCCATGGGGGCTATGGCTAGAAGTTTGAATCATTGGGGTGTTAAGAGGATATACCGATATGGTCTAAACGTCTTCGCCCCTAGCTGGGATGATATGAAGCCGGCAAAGCAGCGGAGGATAAGGCGCACCTTGGATAGTAAGGCAAAAAGATTCTACCATGCTATGGCGCAAAGAGCGGAGCTGCGGCCGAGGGTTTTCACCCGAGCTATGTTTACCATGATGAGAAAAATGATGTTTCAATATCCCGATGGTCATATCGACAAGGAATATTGGAGGCAGAAAGGATGGTTGACAGGCTCTAGGAGAGCGGTTTGAAGGGAGAAAGGTCCCGCCTAGAATAGCTCTGCCTAGAAAGATGATCATAGGTCGAAGGGAAAAAGGTAGGTTTACAGAATATGTATGTTATGGTGGCCTGGATTCTAAAGAAGGATGGCCACCTAAACATTCAAAGATAGTGGTTTTGCACCTACTAGGTTGTAAGGGAAACCGGTGCGAGTCCGGTACAGCCCCTGCTACGGTGACTAACGACAAAGCCGACAGTGGCCATTGGGAAGTTCCTGAGAAGGCGTCGGCCGAGGATGACCTGGGAGTCCGGAGACCTAGCCTAGTTTGCAGACATACACCTTCTTCAGAGGGAGGAAAGGTGGGCTCTATGTGATGCCAGTGCCATGCTAAGCCGTGGGCAGTGCTATGCGTACCCCATCTTTAACCGATGGGGTTTTTTGCTAGCTAAGGAGGAGACCGATATGATAGACAAGATAAGAAAAAGAGATGGCAGAATCGTGCCCTTCGATGAAGGACGGATCGCCACAGCTATCTATAAAGCTAGTGATGCTGTTGGCCGCCCCGATGAAGGATTATCCAAAAAACTTGCTGCCCAAGTGGTTCAAGAGCTTAATCCCGATGAATTACCTACCGTTGAGGGTGTTCAGGACCTCGTCGAGCAGGTTCTCATAGAAAACGGCCAGGCCGCTATCGCCAAGGCCTACATTCTGTACAGACAGCAGCGCAGTAAGTTCCGAAACTTTAAGAGTACCCTAGTGGATGCTCAGAAGATGATTACCGAATACGTAGGTAGGGCTGACTGGCGGGTAAACGAAAACAGCAATATGAACTACTCCCTCCAGGGATTAAATAATCACATCATATCCGCGGTTACCTCCAAATATTGGTTGGAGGAAGTGTATCCCACGGCGATTAGAGAAGCCCATATCCAAGGGGATTTTCATATCCATGACCTTGGTTTACTAGCACCATACTGCTGTGGTTGGAATCTGGAAGATCTCTTGCTTAAGGGTTTTGGTGGAGTGAGTGAGAAGGTAGAGAGCACTCCTGCTCGGCATTTTCGGACCGCCTTGGGTCAGGTGGCAAACTTCTTTTACACCCTACAGGGCGAGGCTGCTGGAGCTCAAGCCTTTGCCAGTTTTGATACCTACTTGGCGCCGTTTATTGCCCATGATGGTCTTGATTATGACCAAACAAAGCAAGCACTGCAGGAATTTATTTTTAATCTGAACGTTCCCACCAGGGTAGGGTTTCAGACTCCTTTTGTAAACATCACCATGGATCTCACCCCATCGGGTTCTCTTGCCCAAAGTCCTGTTATCATCGGGGGAGAATACCAAGATACCTGTTATGGTGATTACCAAAAAGAGATGGACATGCTAAATATGGCTTTTTGTGAAGTGATGATGGAAGGCGATGCCAAGGGGCGAACGTTCAGTTTCCCCATCCCAACTTATAACATTACCGATGATCTAGATTGGGATTCACCTATCTTTGAACAAGTGTTAGCCATGACAGCCAAATATGGTATCCCTTACTTTGCGAACTTTGTAAATTCCGATCTATCTCCAGATGATGTGCGTAGCATGTGTTGCAGACTGCGATTGGATGCCCGGGAATTGCGCAAGCGGGGCGGAGGTCTGTTTGGAGCTAACCCCCTTACCGGGTCAATTGGAGTAGTTACCATTAATCTACCGAGAATTGGTTATCTTAGTAAAAGCAAAGATGAGTTCTTCGAAAGGCTAGGGAGCTTAATGGAGCTGGCCAAGGAGAGTTTGCTTCTTAAAAGGCGTATCCTGGAAGATCTCATGCTCAAGGGACTTTTTCCCTATTCCCGCTTCTATCTCGATAGTGTTTATCAAAGGTTTGGCAAATACTGGGACAACCATTTTAATACCATCGGCCTTGTTGGGATGAATGAAGCGCTACTTAACTTCATGGATTGTGATCTCACGTCGAAGCAGGGGCTCTCTTTCTCCAAGGAAGTATTAGATTTCATGCGAAAAAGGCTGGTGGAGTTCCAACAGGAAACGGGACAACTCTTTAACCTAGAGGCTACCCCGGCTGAGGGTACATCCTACCGTTTAGCCAAGCTGGATAAGAAGGTATATCCGACGATTGTCACAGCGGGCCAAGGGAAAGACCCTTATTATACTAACTCCACCCAGCTGCCTGTGGGCTATACTGATGATTTGTTTGAGGCTTTGGATATTCAAGAAGGCCTGCAGGTTCTATATACTGGCGGCACCGTCTTTCACGCATTTTTGGGAGAGCAGATTGATGATCTTGTGGCACTTAGAACGTTACTGCAGACAATCTTTTCCCGCTATCGTATACCGTACTTTACGATTACTCCTACATTCAGTATCTGTCCTGTCCACGGATACTTAAGGGGGGAGCAAAGGAGCTGCCCTACCTGTGGCGAGGCTACAGAGATCTGGAGTAGAGTGGTGGGCTTTTATCGACCTGTCAAGAACTGGAACCCAGGCAAACAGACTGAATTTGAAGAACGGTGTACCTTCGTCTCTAGGGAGATTGCCTAATGAGAATCGGTGGGATCATCCCTTTGAGTCTAGTGGATTACCCCCAAAAGCCCGCTATTACAATGTTTACCAGTGGCTGCAATCTTCGCTGTCCCTTTTGCCATAATAGTGAGCTGATTACTGGAGAGGGGAAGATAAGTGAAAGTAAAGTATTTGAGCTGCTCCATAAAAGGGTAGGCGAGGTGGAGGCAGTCTGCATCAGTGGTGGGGAACCGACTATCCATGATGATCTAGAGGATTGGATTAGGGAGATACGAGCCTTAGGCTATAGCGTCAAGCTGGATACCAATGGCGCTAGACCCAAGGCGGTGGCGACGTTGCTGGCCGATGATCTTCTCGATTATGTGGCTGTAGATATAAAGTCTTCGCCTAGTCGCTATGGCAATGCTACTGGGGGTAGATTAGAGTTCGCTGTGGTGGCGGAGGTCATAGATTGTCTAAAAGAGAGTGGGATTGCCTATGAACTACGCACGACAGCGGTGCCTAGTCTTGTAGAGCTAGAGGACATAAAGGCGATTGCCCAAGAGATCGGATTAGTGCAATGCTTTGCTCTGCAGCAGTTTCGTCCAGGCAAGACACTAGATCCCGCTTTTGGCAAGATCAGACCTCATCCCCAGACTTGGTTTGAAGAAGCAAAGAGGCTTCTGCAAGATAAAGCAGCGACGATTCTCGTGCGGGGGCTCTAAGACAACGGAACTCATGAGGCCTCCAGTACACTTAGATACTGGTTGGCCTTAGTTGTCTTTGCTTCTGGGAGGTCTTTTCGACTGCAAGTCGAAACACCTGGTGGAGCAGATGTGGAGGTAGAGCGTAGAAAAAACATGAGGGGGCTTGACATGAAGGAAGCAAGGAGAGACGGTTACTACCTCTATGTAGGAACATATACAATGGACCCGAGAGCAGGGCTCCATGTCTATAGGCTAGATGCCGCATCCGGAGATCTGCAATCGGTTGGAATGGCTTCGGGTAGTGATAATCCTTCCTATCTGGTTGTTCACCCCAATGAGAGATATTTGTATGCTGTCAATGAGGTTGGAGATTTCGATGATGCGGGTAGTGGTGCTATATCTGCCTATGCTGTTAACCCCATAGATGGACAGCTTAGTTTGATTAATAAGGCTTCTAGCCAGGGCTCCGGGCCCTGCTATGTGAGCTTAGATGGTAGGGGTCGGTATGCGCTTTTAGCCAACTATAGCGGTGGAAGCGTAGCTGTGCTGCGGCTCCAGGATGATGGTAGTTTGGGAGAAGCCACGGACTCCACTCACCACAGGGGAAAGAGTGTTCACCCCCAACGCCAAGAAGCTCCCCATCCCCATTGTATCGTGTTAGACCCTGATGATGGCTATGCCCTAGTACCGGATCTCGGTCTAGACAGGATTGTGATCTACCGATTTGATACGGCCAAAGGCGAAATAACGGGTTGCCCTACCGCTGTAACTAAGGCTAAGCCTGGTGCTGGCCCCCGGCATCTAGTGTTTCATCCTAGCGGCAGATTCGTCTATGTAATAAATGAGCTCAATTCGAGCATTACAGCCTATAGCTATCAGAGTCAAAAAGGTATTCTTACAGAGCTGGAGACTGTACCAACAATCCCCCCTGATTTCCATGGCACTAATACCGGCGCAGATATCCACGTCCATCCTTCCGGACGCTTCTTGTACGGTTCCAATCGGGGCCATGATAGCCTAGTCATTTTTAGGATTCATGAGCATACGGGCAAGCTTACCTATTTGGGTCATCAAGCTACCCTAGGTAAAACCCCGAGGAACTTTACCATAAGCCCTTGTGGCCGGTTCTTACTTGTAGCAAATCAAGACAGCGGAACAATTGTTTTATTCAAGCTAGATGGGGAAACGGGGGAGCTTACGCCTGGTGACGTAATCGTCGAGGTACCCCGACCGGTCTGCATAAAGATGATGCCACGGTCATAGGTTACAGCTTCTGAGCCTGGATCCGATTTGCCTAGGCTCAAAGGCGGGCTGGAAGGTGAACAAGAGGGGGCGGTTCCCCGTGGACATACTTCTTCCACCGGGACTCGCCCCCCTATCTTTTTAGCATTGCTATCGGTTATTATATATGGGTTTACCTGATTTGGCCGAATCATATATGGCCTCAAGGATCTCCGTGACTACCAGCGCTTGCTCTGGCAACACTGTTGGTTGAGTGTCGTTGATGACGCTCTCTATCCACTGCTTGGCCTCTAGATAGCCGCGTTCGTCTGTTTCTCCCCCTTTAGGATCAACGCCTCGAATCTTCGGCTCAGGGCGCAGTGTATATAATCTAGAACCTTTCTCACCGAGGATACGCAGTCCATCGACGAAATCAGCGCCGGCTTTGGTACCACAGAGGACGCAAGGAGTGTCGGAGGGCATAATATTCAGTGCCCAACTGCTTTCTAAAATGACAGTGGCGCCATTCTTGAATTTAATAAACGCAAAGGCGGAATCTTCTACGGTATACTCCTCCGGTTTCCAGGTGCCCCAAGGGTTTACGACGTTTTTCTGTTTACCTATCTTGTTGTAGGTGCTTCCCACCACATAATCCCAGTCATAGTTGTTCATCAACCATAATGTGAGATCCAGGGAATGGGTACCGATATCTATAAGAGGACCGCCACCTTGCTTCTCTTTGTCCAAAAAGACGCCCCAGGTTGGCACTCCCCGACGCCGCAGAGCCAGAGCTTTGGCAAAATAGACCTCTCCCAGCTCATCGGCATCACAAAGCTCCTTTAAGTATTGCGCTTCTGCCCTTTGCCGACCCTGGTAGCCGATGGTCAGTTTCTTACCGCTTTTGCGCGCTGCATCTAGCATGGCTTGAGCCTCTCGGGAGGAGGTAGCCATGGGTTTCTCGCACATGACGTGTTTGCCTGCCTTTAAGGCGGCAATGGAGATGGGAGCATGAACATGGTTAGGAGTAAGCACATGTACGATATCAAGATCTGCAAGGGCTACTAAATCCCGGTAATCGGTGAAAACTAAAGCTCCATCGACACCATACTGGTTGGCTGCCTTTGTGGCTCTTTCTTCAATTATGTCACAAAAGGCAACCATCTCCACCTCGGGAAGTCTAATCAAAGATGGCATGTGCTTCCCATTGGCAATTCCACCACAGCCTACGATACCGATCCTTACTTTTTGTGTTGACATTTGATGTACCCCCTCTACTATCTCGAGCATATCGCTCTCTTGAACTAGGTCTGGAATATCAATGCGGTTTAAAAGGGGGTATACAGCTTCTTCTGCATACCCCGTAGGCACTATTTGATAGCTTGCCAGTGAATTTGGTCTATATCATCTGGTGTGATGCCATATAGCTTGGCGATTTGGTTCACCTGATTTGTGATGGATGGGTCTCCCAACAGCACAATGGTGAAATCATTTGGGTCAAAATGCTTAGCAATGGCCGCTTCGACATCAGCTTTGCTTTGTGATTCCACCAAGAGGGGATAATTCTCTATCTCCTCTAGGGATCGGAATCTCAGTCCATTGGTGATGGCCGATGCTGTACCTCCCAGAGTTTCGAATCTTAGGGGATAGCCACCAATTCGACTGGCTTTGGCATATTGCAGCTCTTCCTTTGTGATACCATCCTGTGCAAACCGCTCTAGTTCTCCCTTGATGACAGCCATGGTATCGTAGAGTTTCTCGTTGCTGGTGAAAGTGGCTATCATGAAGATGCCGTGGAACTGGCCGGCTTTGTACCCACTACTTATGCCATATGTTTCGCCTAACTCAGTGCGGATCACCTGCATTAAGCGGGATGAAAAGCCTCCTCCCCCCAGGATATAGTTATAGAGCTCTAGGGGTATCCAGTCAGAAGTGGTCCTAGTCGGTCCCCGCTGAACCATCCGGATTTGAGCTTGGGTCTGGCCGGGTTTTTCAATGAAAAGTAACCTGGGATGACTAGCAGGCTCGGGTACTCCTTCTTCTCTAGTGCCGCTGTAAGTAACACTTGTTTGCCATTTGCCGAACTCTGTTTCTACAGAGCGGCGAAAATCAGCAAGATCAATATCGCCAGCGGCGACTAATAGGGCCCCTTGCGGACCGTAGAATTGTCGAGCGAAAGCAGCCAAGTCCTCTGCTTGGATAGATTGGATAGAGCCTATAGTGGCAGGTCGCCCCAGTGGATGCTCATCGCCATAGAAGTAAGCTATAGCTTGATCATTGGCCAAGGCAGAAGCGCTATCCCGTCGGCGATAAAGGCTGCCCAAGAACTGCTGACGCATGGTTTCGACTTCGCCCTCGGGGAATGCTGCATTGATGGTGATATCCGCCATTAACTCGATTGCCAAGGCCACGTCTTTGCTTACCACTTCACTTACGATAGCTGTTGTGTCACTATCGGCCCAGGCACTTAGAGATCCGCCTACTGCATCGATTATCTCGGAAATGTCCTCTGCGCTTCTGGTGTCGGTTCCCTGCCGCAACATGGTAGCAGTGAAGTTGGCAAGACCGGCTTTCCCCTGGGGGTCTTCGTAACTCCCTACCGGCAACATTAGCTGCAGTGCCGCTATTGGTTGTTGAGGGCGGTGAATCAGCCAGACGTCCAACCCATTATCCAATCGGAAATGGGTGATTGGAGGGAGGGATACTCTTTCAGCTTGGGGAGATAGCATCCCAAACTCATCGGCAAGCTCCTGCAGCGTAACGGCACTGGAGGCGGCTTCTTCCTGCCGAACAGCAAGATCCACCGCTGTGGTAACTAGCCCGTCACTTATCTCTCCAATCACTTCTTCCTCTAAGGCTCCTGGCCTTACCCTAAAAACGGTTAGATTCTCCGGTTGCAGGTACTTATATACCACATTCTGTATGTCCTCAGAAGTTACTCGGAAATAATCATCCAGGCCTGCTTCAAACTCCTCAATCCCTCGACCTTGCACAACTGCATAGCCGATGGCATTAGCGATACCATCCAGGGAATCTAAGGAAAAAGCGTAGCTGGCTGCCAGCAGATTGCGGGCTTTGGCAAGTTCTGCCTGTGTAGGCGGATTAGCTGCCAATCCCTCAATCTCGTCTCTCATTCCTTGGATGACGGTATCAGGATCTTGATGCTCGAGGTGAAAAGCCAGGTTCAAGAATAACCCAGCATCACGGAAGGGCTGAGCGTATCCTGCGGCTGCTACTGCCAGATTCGATTCACGGACTAGCCTTTGGTGCAATCGGGAGCTTTGGCCTGCAGATAGAATAAGACTGGCCATTTGCAGGGCCGTATTATCTTCGCTGGCCGTTCCTGGAATCACATAGCCTCCCAATATGGCTGGGAGCTGCAAAGGCATGGTGAGATCGATATATGTAGGCTGTTGTCGTTCAGGTAGTCGGACAACGCTTCTAGATGGAATGGTCTTACTAGTGATGAATCCGAAGGCGTCTTGGGCCAGTCGGGTAACTTCCTCGATATCTGTGTCTCCAGCAACCACCAGCACAGCGTTGTTGGGTGTATAGTAACTCTCGTAGAATCCTTGCAGATCCTTTGCTGTAATGGCATCGATACTATGTATAGCTCCCGCGGGAGTCCAGGCATAGGGGGTTCCCTCTAAGCTAGTGGCAAGGAGTTTATCTAGGGCGAAACCGAGGGCATCATTTTCAAACCCAACTCGGAACTCCTCCTTAACCACCTCTTTTTCTATCTCGACTTTATCTGGGGTGATCAAGAGATTCGTCATGCGCTCGGCCTCGAGCTTGAGCACGGCTCCCAGCTGATCGCTGGGTACTTTATTCCAATAGACAGTCACATCGTTGGAGGTATAGGCATTGAGCATACCGCCCACTGCATCAATCAGGTGGGCATGTCCGTTCTTAGGAATGTTCTCGGACCCATTAAACATCATATGTTCTAAGAGATGGGCCATACCGTACAAGCCCGGTGGTTCGTCCCTGGAACCCACTTTGTACCAGAGATTGACCGACACCACAGGTGTCGAATGATCCTCATACACGTAGATTTCCAGACCGTTGGGGAGGGTCTGATGCTCTACTAGGGTATCCTGTGCTACTGGGGGGGAAGCTATGCTCGCGAGGGCGGTTTCGGCTAGCGCCATGTGCGAAACTAGGAAGAAGCAGACTAGACCGAGGCGGACGAGGATATTAGTCCATTGGTGATACGTCATGATGTCGATACCTCCACAGTTTCCTGGTGTTGCTCACATATTCGCAGCTTGCTTTCTTATTTCCTCTTTTTGGGTCGCCATAGCAAGGGCCCCCAGGATGTGGGGCCTGGATGGGGAGATCCCGTTATAGTGATTGGATATACATATCAAAGAACCGATAGTAATGGATACTATCCAGCTTCTCTCTTACCTGCTGGATACGCTTCTTAGTAGCGGGATGTGTACGGCTATAGCCTTGGCGGCCACCAGTAAGGCGGTATTCGAGATCCTCTAGTTTGGTCAATAAGGAGACCATGGCCTGGGGATCATATCCTGCTCGGCTTATATAGCGCAGGCCGGTTCTATCAGCATCATACTCTTGGTCTTTGCTATATCCTACTTTGATTATGTCTCCAATAGCATTGACAAAATCAAAGCTAGATTCCGCGTCACCAGTGGCCACCGCTAGGAAAACACCAGCCACAGTTAGTGCCACCTGGCGATCATAGCTTTTAACGGCATGGACGTGGGTGATATGAGACGTCTCGTGGGCGATAACTGCAGCGACTTCATCATCAGAATCTAGCATCTCCAGAAGTGGACGGGTGATATATATGTATCCACCTGGTAAGGCGTAGGCATTGTATTCTGAAGTCTCCAATATCCCAAAGGTAAATGGCAGATTAGGACGCTCGGAGACGGCGATCACAGGGGCGGCTACTTCCTCGATGCGTCTAATATCTGACCCCCCGTAGGTAATCTCATATATCTGCTCCATATAGGTGGTCACTTCCCGAGCCAGCCTTGCTTCTGTGCCGTAAGGTTTCTGCTCAGCCTGCAGGAAATCGGTGCGCAGCGCACTGGCCAGAGTTGAGCTTATACTTCCTGTCTTGCCGTTTTTCAGGGGAAGACTATGTATCTCATTAGTTCTGGCACTAAAGATCTGCAAGTGATCACTTAGGTCTTTGTTAATCCAGACGATGTGTCTAGCCTTGAGGATTCGGCATAGCTCCTGCAGCGTTTCCGGGCTCAGATATTCAACGGCTTCGTTAAGGTTAAGGATGCCGGCATGCTGTCGAGCGGCTTCTTTGGCATCATTGCCTGCCAGGTAGGTAAAAGGCGAGGCAGAGGTAATACCTTTCCTTTCAGTGGAATCGAGGAGTAATATGTAGTCTACTTCACTGCCCGAGCGCCGGGTAGGTTTGGCTGGCTTTGCTGTCAAGATGATGGCTTGGGATTCTCCACCTAGATTCAAAGGGAGCGTTTGCGGGCGATATCCATTGATAAGCAGCGTAGCTTGCTTCTCTTGCGACGGTGCTTGCAAGGTAAACTGGCCAGCCGAATTAGTCTGAGCCAGGGAGCTGCCTATAATGACCCCTACTTTGGGCATTGGCCTGCCGTTTTCATTTA
>JAAYRF010000230.1 GCA_012518905.1 Bacillota bacterium
AGCGAGCTCTTGATGCAGCGAATCGATGAACTGCGTTCTCACGATATGGCCCAAGTATGATAGGGGTTGTGTGCTTGGACCTTTTTGCAGGCGAAAGTAGGTACAGAGGGAGGGTTTGTCTTACCAATAAAGAAGGAAGGCATAAAGGGTAGTGTGTTTTTTGTTGCCGTCGATGGCTAATACTACTGGCGGGAGGGAAAAGATGGTTTGTTAGTTGAGTTGGCGGATAATGCAGGATTTTGTTTTGGGGTTAAGCGTGCCATCGATACGGCAATGGAGACCGCGAGCAAGCACCAGGGAGAGCCGATATGTACCCTAGGCCCCTTGATTCATAATCCCCAGACCGTGGCCCGTTTAGGTGAACTAGGGATTCGGACAGCTAACACGATTGCAGACATTGACAGGGGTATCGTAATCATTCGAAGCCATGGTGTGCCTCCCCAAGTCTTGGAGGAGGCCGATGCCAAGGGCCTTACCATAGTCGACGCCACGTGCCCTTTTGTGGTACGGGCTATGCGGTGGGCGGCAGCGCTAGAAGCGGATGGCTATCAGGTCGTGATCATTGGCGATCGAGACCATCCTGAGGTGATTGCCATATTGGGAGCTACTAATAACACGGCCATTGTGGCTGGTAGTCCCCGTGAGATAGAAGAGTTGCCTACAGGAGATCGGTACGGGGTTGTGGCTCAGACAACGCAATCGTTGTCAAATTACCGGGCATGTATCGCCCAATTGGTAGGTAAAGCCCGGGAAGCAAAGTTCTATGATACTATTTGTACTGCAACCGCCCGTAGACAGCAGACAGCCCAGGAGTTAGCAGCTAGGGTGGATGTCATGCTGGTAGTGGGGGGGCGCAATAGTGCCAACACCACAAGGTTGGCACAGATTTGCCGGGAAAGTGGTGCCCGAACTTATCATGTGGAAACACAGGCAGATATTGACCCTGAATGGTTTCGTCCAGATGATAAGGTGGGAATCACCGCAGGCGCATCTACGCCTAACTGGCTCATTGAGGAGGTAGTGCAACGGATGACAGAGTTTGATAACAGGCAAGAGCAAGAAGCAAGAGAGGTAAAGGCAACAACGGTGACAGAAGAGAATACCCCCGACGTAGAGGAGACAGCTAACACCCACCAAGAGACGGAACAAGTCACCGAGAAGAAAGTTGATAACCCTCTCGAGGAAACCACTGACACCGAACCGACAGCTGATGCCGCTGTCGAGGAGACTGACGATACAGAGTCGGCAGACGATACCGACGTCGAGGAGACTGATGATACGGCAGACGATGCCGATGTCGAGGAGACTGATGATACGGCAGACGATGCCGATGTCGACGAAACTGACGATACAGAGGCTCCCACTATGGCTGAATATGACGAGACATTCATAACGCCCAGCCAAGGGGACATCGTGCGAGGTAAAGTCGTCCAAGTCAGTGATGATGAGGTCCTGGTTCATGTGGGAGGAAAATCAGAAGGCCGTATCTCCATCCACGAACTCGGCCTCAAGCAGGGTGAAGAAGCCGCTGATGTGGTGGCTGTGGGCGATGAGATAGATGTGTATGTTGTTCGCATGGATGACAATGAAGGTAATGTCATTTTGTCGAAGCGTCGAGCCGATCAAGCGGTAGCCTGGAAGGAACTCGAAACCAAGTATGAACAGGACGAGATCATAGAGGCTACCGTTACGGAGCGAGTAAAGGGCGGTCTTTTGGTTGATGTAGGGGTACGAGGTTTTGTACCGGCCTCCCACGTGGCCCGCAATTATGTCGAGGATCTGGAGGCTTATATCGGCAAGAATCTGCGGCTGAAGATTATTGAATTAGATAAGCAGCGCAATAATGTTGTGTTATCCCACAAGGAAGTCCTTGAAGAGGAGTATCTAGCGCAAAAAGAGATCATTTTCAATACCTATCAGCCTGGAGATATAGTCGATGGCATCGTGCGGCGCTTGACAGACTTTGGCGCCTTTGTTGATATCGGTAGCGGGGTAGAAGGTTTACTGCATGTTTCTGAGATGGCCTACAGCCGAGTGGACCATCCCTCCGATGTTCTCTCCGAAGAAGAAGAGATCAAGGTGATGATCCTCAACCTGGACAAAGAGACTGAACGGATCTCTTTAGGACTAAAGCAGACTCTGCCGGATCCGTGGGATAACGTCGGCGAGAAGTATCACGAAGGTGATATTGTCACCGGTGAGGTGACACGGACCGTTGATTTTGGTGCCTTCGTTAAGCTTGAAGATGGCGTCGAAGGTCTTGTCCATATTTCTCAGCTGGCGGACCACCACGTAGCCAATACTGAGGATATTGTGAAGTCAGGAGAAGAAGTCAAGGTCAAGATCATTAGTATCGACGAAGAGGCTCGGCGCATTGGTCTTAGCATCAAGGAAGCCCAGGCCCGATCTAAGCCAAAGAGCCAGTCTGCCCAAGAGAGCACTACTAGTGAACAGAGGGAGCCGGAGAGTTCCGGTGTTACCATTGGTGATCTAGTGGGTGATCTAGGTGCTTTGTTCAAGAACGACGAGGAAGAGTAAGCTAAGATAAGAACCTGAAGCGTTGGGAGCAGGCCTACGGGCCTGCTTTTTGTTTCGCATAACGCTGGGAAACACGGGCAAGCTACCCATATCAGGCATGAATCAGTTGAAGGCGAAGGAGTGAGGAGCTTGCCCCTGGGCTTGATCTTATTGATTGTTACGGCCGTTCTTGTCTACTTAGGTGTGGCTCAGCGAGTGCTGGATAGGATGAATCTAACGGACAATCAGGCTTTTATTTTCTTGGGATTGTTGGTGATCGGTAGTTTTGTCGATATTCCCATCAGCGGAGGTCCTGTGGCGATCTCGGTGAATCTGGGCGGGGCTGTGGTTCCCCTGGCCCTGGTCATTTGGCTCATTATTCGGGCCGATACTCCCGAGGAGAAATGGCGTGGCTTGGTTGCGGGAGTGGCGACTGGATTATTGATCTGGGGTTATGTCCAACTGGTGGGGCGACGCGAGCCTGCAGAGCAATGGCTTGACCCAATATGGGGCTACAGCTTGATTGCAGGTGTTGTCGGGTATCTGGCCGGTCGCTCTCGTAGAAGTGCATTCATCGCGGGAGTTATGGGGATTATTGTGGCGGATCTCATCCATATGGGTGTTGCCATCAGTCGGGGCATGGCTACAACTGTAGCTATAGGCGGCGCCGGGGCCCTGGATGCCGTTGTCTTGGCGGGCCTTATAGCTGTGGTTCTGGCCGAAGTAGTGGGTGAGAGTCGAGAACGCCTGGGAGGCGGTCCTGTCCATGACAAAGAGCGGCCACAGGCTCTAGATAACGAGGAGTTCATCATCCACGAATTCCAGGAAGGCGATGATGGGCAAAAAGATCAGCCCGTTGACGTTAATGCTGTGGGTATAATAACCGAGAGGGACTTGCCCGCTGCCCACCAAGCCGATAGAGAGATTACCAGCGGTCAACAGCACATATTGCGGGTGGAAGAATCCGGCGAGCTAAGGCGAGTGTCAAATACTGATCTGGAGGATGAGTCATATGAAGACTAGATCATACAAGCATCGTGAGCTTCGATTTCTCTTGGTCAGTACCACTGTGGTAACGTTTTTCTTGTTAGGATTGGTCCAGGGCATATCCGCAGCAGTCACACCGCCTGATGGGATCATCGGTTTGTTTGAAAGAACCGACGGAGGGTATTTTACCCTCATAGATGAAGAGTCCCACAATATGGTGACCAACTCAGCTCGGGTACTTGATATCGGTGATGCTTACATTGATAGTAATAACCATCGTTACGAAGTGACGCGCATTGATGGTGATATAATCTATGTGAAGAACACCGGCGAGGTACCTAAGGTTACCCGAGAAGCGGAGACTTCGTCCAAATCGTCTCGCTTTGCTTGGTTGAGTGGATTGCTGGCCCAGACTTCCCCAACGCCTCGACGCATAGCCCTCTACTGTACCCACAGTGATGAATCCTATGTACCTACTAGTGGTACGCCCTCCAAGGAGTGGGGTGATGTATATGAGGTGACTAGGGCTCTGGAAAACGAGTTTGGAAAGAGGGGGTTTCAGGTAGACAGATCCACGGTGAATCACAACCCCCATGATTCTCATGCCTATGTCAGGTCTAGAAGGACTGCCACACAGCTGCTCAGGCGTCGCCCCTTAGTGATCATCGACGTTCATAGGGATGCTGTGCCAGAACACCTATACCGAACCGAAATAGGAGGAACGGAGTTAGCAAGACTTCAACTCGTTGTAGGGCGACAAAATCAGAACCGCGATGCCAATCTGCAGTTTGCTCAACTGCTCAAGGAAGAAGCCGACAAGCAGTATCCAGGATTGGTGAAAGGCATTTTTGACGCAAAAGGCAACTATAACCAAGATCTGGCACCACGTTCCATCCTAGTGGAATTTGGCACTCACGAAACCAGCCTTTCCATGGCAGAAAAAGCAGCTGATCTCATCTCTGATGTGTTGCCCGCAGCAGCAGGAGTAACAGTACCCATGAGCTCTTCCGGGTCTAGATCTACCTTGTGGATCCTAGGTTTGGTGATACTGGCTGCTATAGCCCTAGTGGTGCTCAACGCCATGGGTTGGGAAGGTGTGCGAAATTTCTTCGGCAGAGAGTTTGCCAGTGCTTTTGGGGTTAGGCGTAAGAAAAGGCTTAGTGGATCCAAGGGCCCCAAGGACTCTAGTGAAGATGACCAAGATCGATCCGACATGTCCTGACAGCAGGAGCAAATACTATTTTTAACTACAAGGATTGCAGAAAAGAAAATGAAGATAATCTATACGTGCTATGGGGGAGCGCATTCATCACCATTGGCCGCCGCGATACACTTGGGCAGAATCAGTGACAAAGCGCTACCTTCGCTAGAAGCTATTAGCCAAGTTCTGTATTTTGACAATGTAGAGGGCCAGGACCGCGGTCGCGTACTTCCCGTCGGCATCGACGAGTACGGCAATGCCATCTATGTGCTCGGCCGCGGTAGTGATAGAAGATCCATTGAGCAAGCAGTAAGATCCGGTTATGTGCTGGCGGGGGAGGACCCCCGTCAGCTGTTGTTTGTTAACGTCCTCAAAGCTGTGAACTGGCAGATGCGCATCGGAGGCTTTCTTTCCCGGCGTCTTGGCTGGATAGCTATTGGCCGGCCGTTAGTAACTAATGGTGCAAGACGAGCCTATCCGATGCTTTTGCAGATAGTAACGGAGACAAAACAGCGGTTGGGGGCCGATAGCCTAGGGATAGTTTCGGTATATTCTGCTCCAAACCAGGAATAACGTAGCCTATGTGGAATCTTACATCTTGCGGGAAAGCAATTGGTTAAACTGATGTGGAGGAAGCAAGATGGGGGCAGATATCGCAGGTGTTCGACAGGGTAGCATAGCTTGGGAAGTGGGGATTCGTCCTGGAGATAAGCTTTTGGCTATCAACGATCACCCGCTGACCGACCTACTAGTATATAGATTCTATGAGGCGGACTCTGAAGTTGCGTTAGACGTTAGGAAACAGAACGGCGAAGAGCTGATTATCGAGATAGAAAAGGATCAGTACGAAGATCTTGGTTTGGAGTTCACTCGGGAGCTCTTTGATGGAACGCGCCGTTGCCGCAATCGATGTCAGTTTTGTTTTGTTGATCAAATGCCCGCCAACATGCGGCCTACACTTTACATTAAAGATGACGATTTTCGGTTATCCTTCCTGTACGGCAATTTTGTGACCTTGACTAATCTAGCTGATGCAGACTGGGAGACGATTCGGGCACTCCATTTGAGCCCACTTTATGTCTCTGTACATGCTACTGACCCCGAAGTGAGGCGGGAGTTGATGACCAACCCTGCTTCCGGGGATATCATGATCAATCTACGCCGGTTGGCCAGTTGGAATATAGATTTTCACTCGCAGATCGTACTCTGCCCAGGCATTAACGATGGAGCCATATTGGTCAGGACCCTAGAGGATCTAAGCTCACTTTGGCCCAGGGCCAAATCCGTGGCTATCGTCCCAGTAGGGTTGACTCAGTTTCGGGAAGGCCTATCGGCATTGCGCTCCTTTACGCCTCGCGAAGCAAGAGAGCTGGTGGGGGAGATTTCCCGATGGCAACAGCGTTTCTCAAAAGAACTTGGGACTAGATTTGTTTGGCTGGCTGATGAATTCTACTTGCTAGCAGACTTACCACTACCAGAATACGAGACGTATGAGAGCTTTTGGCAGCTGGAGAACGGTGTAGGGTTGTCGGCGATATTTCTCAGGGATTTCGAAGAGGCCGTGGAGGAACTGCCTACTCCTTCGCCGGAGCGTCGGCACATCTCGCTGGCTACAAGTAAACTGGGGGAAAAGGTGCTTCGCCAACCTTTGGCGAGGCTGCGTGAAATTGAGAATCTGACAATTGACCTGCATGTTATCCCCAACGGTTTTTTCGGATCGGAGATTACTGTCAGCGGCCTGATCACAGCCGGTGACTTGATCGATACTTTGAAGGGACGTAGGCTCGGTGACGCACTCCTTATCCCGGGTAACTGCCTACGAGATGGCAATACATTTCTTGATGACTATGTACTGGAGGAAGTATCAGCAATACTCCAAGTACCAATAATACCTGTCTCGGGAGGCCGGGAGCTGGTAGAGAGGGTGACCCAGATATGAGAAAACCTGTAGTTGCTATTGTGGGGAGACCGAATGTGGGAAAATCGGCGTTGTTCAACCGGATTGCCGGTGGTCGTCTAGCCATCGTAGAAGGTGAGCCCGGGGTTACCCGCGATCGGATCTATGCAGACTGTC
>JAAYRF010000231.1 GCA_012518905.1 Bacillota bacterium
GCAGTGATTTTCGTCTTGCTGCTGATATGTGCAATTCTTACGCTCTTCCCCCTGTACTGGATGATTGTAACAAGCTTTAGAGAGCCTTCGATAGTCATAGAATTGCCACCGAACCTGCTCCCTTGGCCATTGACCCTGAAGAACTTTCAGAGGATATTGCGAGCGAACAACGGTGTGATTTTCAATTGGCTGTATAATAGCGTCATCATGGCAGCCGGGGTTACTTTGGGTAACGTATTCTTTGGCACATTGGCGGGCTATACGTTAGCCAAAGGTGAATTCCCAGGGAAGAAGCTGATATTCTGGATTGTAGTGGGTGTAATGATGGTACCGGGGCAACTAACCATTGTGCCTTTATACATTCTGGTGACAAATCTGGGATGGCTTGATACACACTGGGCCCTCATACTACCGGAACTAGTCACTCCGTACGGCATTTTCCTTATGAAACAGTTCTTGCAGACTTTGCCTGATGAGCTAATGGATGCAGCCAGAATCGATGGCTGCGGGGAACTGACCATATACTTACGAATTATCTTACCGTTAGCTAAACCCGGCATGGCGGTTCTAGGTATTTTCACATTCATGGGTAACTGGAACAGCTTCCTATGGCCACTCGTTGTGACTACGAGCAATACCATGCGTACTTTACAGCCTGGACTGGCTACTTTGCAGGCACTACAAGCTCAAACTAACTATGGACTCTTGATGGCCGGTGCTAGTTTTGCTGCCATACCAATGTTCATTGTCTTTTTCGCTTTCCAGAAGTACTTCGTGCAAGGAATTACTGTAGGAGCGCTTAAGGGCTAGGGGCAGTTCGTCACAACTATGACTATATGGGAGGCACAAAAACCATGGGCAAGATGGAGTCGGAGCGAGGGAAACTGCTGGAGATTCTTGGCGTAAAACCCTTTAGCGATGAACCCTTGAGTGTTTCAGAGGAGACCCGGGAAGAAGATGGTTTGATCATAGAGAAGGTCTCTTTTCGGTCGTTGGGTGATGTTGTACCGGGTTATGTGGTGCGGCCAGGCGCTACCCGGGGGACGAAATTTCCCGCTGTTATATGTATGCATGGAACAGGTGAACCCAAGGAGCAACTGATTGAACGAAGTTTTGGTGCTAAAGGATCTGCTAGTGAGGGATGGGCAAGAGAGCTGGCTCGCCGAGGTTTTCTTACCCTCAGTATAGATATACGGGGCGGGGAAGGTAGAAAGGGTCTGGACATTTGGTCCGGTGCCCTGGTATCTCTTTTAAAGGGACAGCCTTATATGGGACTGCTTGTTAATGATGTCATGCGTTGCGTTGACTATCTTGCAGGTAGACAAGATGTGCAAGAGGACCAGATTGCTGTTACAGGGTTTTCCCTAGGTGGATGTATATCTTGGTATGCTGCGGCAGCTGATCCTCGGATTGCCCTTTGTGCCCCCATATGTGGCGGAGTGGGCCGATATAAGGATCTTATTGAGATCGGTACTCCATCGTATCACAGTACCTATTTTTGGCCACCGGGGTTCTTGCAGGTGTTTCCACAGGACCAGCCCGAGGTTCTTAGCTTAATATGTCCCAGAAGATTGCTTGTCTTGGCCAAAGACCGGGATATTGGCATGCCGTTATCTGGGATCCAGGCAATGGAAAAGGAGCTAAAAGAGGTTTATCATAGATATGGTGTTTCTGATAATTTCCGAGTGTACGTAAGTCCTGGTGAACACGAATTTACTTTGGACTTATTTGAGGAGCTTGCCAAAGGCCTTGAAGAGGCTTTTTTGGGAAACCATGATAGGATTTGAAGGTAGTTTCGACAAATAAAGAAAGAGGACCAAATACCAATATGAGAAAGGAGATGGGAATGTGATAAGAATCGGCATTATTGGATCGGAGAACTCCCATGCACTAAAGTTCTCAGAGCTAGCTAACCTAGATAGGCCTAGCTCTGGAAAACGGGTAAGTGGTGTAGCAGTGACGATGCTGCATGGTGATGACAAGGAGCAAGCCCTAAGCGTTGCCAAGGAGGGGAAAGTCCCCCATGTCGTCGACCATCCCACGGATATGCTGGGCGAGATTGATGCTGTGATGATCACAGCCCGCCACGGGGATAAGCATGCTAGTTTGGCGCTGCCGTTTATTGAAGCCGGTATCCCCACCTTTGTGGATAAGCCCTTTGCCATATCACTAGATGACTGCCAGAAGATGATTGATGCAGCTAAAGCCAAAGGTACTTTGCTGACCTCATATTCTACTCTTCGCTATGCTGATCATGTAAAGGAATTGCAGGATCGGCTAGATACAATGGGAGAGATCGTCGCCGGCGTGTCTACCGGGCCCTGTGATTTTTCCAGCCAATACGGAGGCCCGTTTTTCTACGGTACACACGCCATTGAGACCATGCTAGCGGTGTTCGGTCATGACGTGGAGAATGTGACTGCCCGCATGGTTGGCAACAATTGTGCTGCCACGGTAGAATACAAATCCGGTTTCTTTGTCAGTCTTAACCTCTTACACAATGCAGCTTACGCTTTTCACGCAGTAGTTTATGGAACTGAGGGATGGGAATCGGTACCCATAGACCTTTCGTCTATCTACGCTAATGGATTCAGGGTTTTCATCGATATGATTCGGACAGGGAAAATGCCCCTTAGCTATGAACAGCTGTTAGATCCAATTCGGATTTTGCACCAGGTGGTTGATGCCACCGAGAAGTAGACGATTAATCAATAATACCAGGCAGAAAAGCAGGGAGGAGTGTAACGGTGGTAAAGAGAGATCTACGGTGGGGGATCGTTGGATGTGGAGTCATTGCTCCCGCCCATGCTAAAGCATTGGCAAAGGCTAAGGGAGCGAAGCTCGTTGCTGTCTGTGACATAGTACCTGAGAAGGCAGAAAAACTTGCTGCCGAGTTTGGCCAGCCTGATGTCTATACGGATCTTAAGGAGATGCTGCAGGAAGCAGACCTAGACATCTTGAGCGTATGTACACCTAGTGGGCTTCACGGTGGGCATATCGAGGCAGCTGCTGAAGCCGGTGTCCACGTCCTCAGTGAAAAACCCTTAGAGATAACTTTAGAGAAAATGGATTCCGCCATACAAGCTTGCCGTAAGGCTGGGGTGAAGTTAGGTGGAGTATTTCAGCGCCGGACTTTTCCCACATCTAAGCAAGTGAAGGAAGCTTTAGATGCAGGTGAGTTGGGCAATTTGCTTCTAGGCAGTGCTTATCTCAAGTACTATCGCGACCAAGCTTACTATGATAGTGGCGATTGGCGGGGGACTTGGGAGCTGGATGGTGGCGGGGCCCTCATGAACCAGGGAGTACACGGTATTGATCTCTTGCTGTGGTTCATGGGAGATGTGAAGAAGGTCTTCGCCAGGGCGGGAACACTAGCTAGGGATATACCGGTGGAGGACACCGCAATCATCAGCTTGGAGTTTGAGAACGGCGCCTTTGGTATCATCGAGGGCACAACCACAGTGTACCCCGGCATGGATACGAGGCTGGAAATCCATGGCGAGAAGGGCACCATTGTACTTGAAGAGCACAGGATCAATGTATGGGAGACGCTGGATGGCGGTTCCAAGATTGATACCAAAGACGGTGCCAAGAGTCCGGGAGTATCTGCTGATCCCAGTGCCTTAGGGCCATTAACCCATGATGTTTTGGTGCAGGACATGATTGACGCTGTAAAGGAAGATCGGGAGCCCCTCATACCGGGAGAAGAAGCCCGGAAAGCAGTAGAGCTTATTCTTGCTATCTATGAATCGGCTCGTACCGGCAAAGAGGTAGTGCTGGACTAGTCTTCAGGTAAATCAAGATGACGTATCAGATTGAAGCCACAAGTACGGGAGCCCGCCGGGTGACGGGGGTAGTGCTTGTGGCTTCTGTCCTTTAAAAGAGAGCGATTGATGCAAAATAAAAGGATCCTGCCTGTGCTCACCCACTAGGCAGGATCCTTCTCTATAGTTCTGTATGCATGATCTCATGATCTACTTGATGCTGGTAACTGGTTCCTCTTTAAACGGCACTGTGAGTCTTTCGTTTCTGTTAGCGGAGATGTATATACCTCTGATGATTTCTAGAGCACGTCTGCCTTCAGGACCGTCGATTGTAACGGGAAGGTCCTCTTTAACAGACTTGTAGAAGTCCTTTACCTGGGTGATATGGCTTGAACCCCAGTAGCTCGGTCCAACGGAGAGCCCATCGTACCCGTCCTTGATCTCGCGGCGCTCTTCACCATTGAGCTCAACCCAAGCCATGTCCTGTAGGAGCCCAACCTTACCCTTTTCGCCCACGATTTCAATCTGGATGGGCGCATCGTAGCTGTAGCAGTTGCAGGCATAGAGATGGTAGAGGCAACCTTCTTTGAACTTAATAAAAGCCTCGGCCACATCTTCTACTTTCACAGCGTGGTGGTACCTATTGTCCATGCTTCCTTCAATCCACTCGATGTCATCACCGATAAGCCACTGAACCCGGTCGATGCTGTGGATAGCCTGGTCAATTAATACGCCGCCGCCTTCTTTATCCCAGGTTCCTTTCCAATCGGATGCGGAATAGTATTCATCGGGACGACTCCAGGATAGATAGGAACGCGCGGCCAACAACTTGCCTAGCTTACCTTCCTCGATGAGTTTCTTTAGCTCCACACACCCTTTCACATAACGGGTCTGGAAGATGACACCGAGCTTGACGCCTTCTTCCTTGGCCACCTCGATCATTTGATCAGCGTCGGCTAGGGTGATGGCCATAGGCTTTTCGGTGAGTACGTTGATACCTTGCCTCATGGCATCAATTGCAATAATGGGATGCATGTCGTGGGGTGTTGCGATGTGTATTACGTCAACACCCGTACCAAAGCAGTCCCGGTAATCAGTAGTGACCTTGCAGTTAGGAAAATCTTCTGCGAAAGACTCTGCTCTGTCTTTCTTGGTGTCCACAGCCCAAGCGACCTCGACTTCATCACTTAGGCACTGGAATACCTGTTTGTACATGCGACTGATCCTGCCACAACCTACCATCGCGACTTTCAACTTAGCCAATCAAACTCACCCTCCTGTTTAGGAACAAATAGGCCTTGCACCTTAGATGCTAGAGATACTAGTTTTGCATTGCTCGCTCTAATAGGATGTTATCATCGGTATAGACATCTTCACCTTGGAGAGTCGTTGATTGCGATAGTTTATCAACTTCTTCGGCGGTAACTTCTCTGCCAAGTTCCTCAGATAAAAAGATGCCTTGTTGAATTAGCATGGTATTCAATGCTATATGCGCCGATGGTAGCAGCTCTACTTTCCCCTGTAGTGCCCTTACCCAGTGGTGTTGCGGGCTATCATATGCATCACTGATCTCGTCCACAGTCTTCCATCTGTGTTTGGCATCGCCCGTATCTATAATCGTATTCGCGTCCATATCATCTATGATATGGAAGAATTCGACAGTTTCTTTGGCATCATCCATGCGGATTCCGCCCTTATCACCAAAGATTGTCGACCCTGCGAATTTGTCAAGGTGAATAGCCCATGATTCAATGATATCCAACGTAATATTATTGTCAAGTCGAACGAAACCGAGGGCTAGTTCCTCCACGTTATAGCCGCTCTTTTCTCTTCTAGCCTCATTCATGTCCAGTTCCTGATACACTTTCCCGCCGATTCTCATAACTGATGGGTTGCCCAATAGATAAAGGATGCGACTAATGTTATAAACGGCCATATCATAGAGGGCACCACCGCCAGATATGTACTTATTTACAAAGGCGGGATTCCCGTATCCGTCAACATAGGGTCGGCCCCGTCGACGAAAGCCTGTTGAACGGGCATGATAGAGTTGCCCTAGTCGGCCGTTGTCGATGAGCTTTTTGGCTACTTGCGTATGGGGATTAAATACCTTGGCCAACTGGACATGCAGCTTTCTACCTAGCTTTTCGGCTACTTCCAGCATCACTTTGGCATCGGGATAGGAGCCTGCCATGGGCTTTTCACAATAAACATCTTTGCCTGCTTCCAGGGCAGCTACGGTCAAGGGCATGTGTTTGTTATTATGCACACAAACGTCTACTGCCTCGATGTCATCTCGCTTGAGCATCTCTCTAGGATCATCATATACATTGGGGATCCCATATTCACAGGCAGCCTTTTCCGCTTTGGCTTTGATGATATCGGCCACTGCGACTATTTCTACACCGTCTATCTTTTCATATCTTCTCATATGCATATTCGCAATCTGACCTGCTCCGATGATGCCTATCTTAATTGTTTTGTCAGACATACAGATTACTCCTTTATGGTTAGGCAAGTATTTTTGGGCGAGCTTAGTTCAATCTATAATCTAGCGGTTTTGTACGTCTTTAACTCTCTTAAAGAACTCTTTGTTTAAGGTCGGGACTACGTTGTCTTCCTTGACTTTCTTAATGAACTCCGCTAGATGATCCACCTGCAGCTGACGTAGAGCTTCTCCTTTTTCTTTTGTAGCAGGTCTAGCATCGCCTGCGTAGTGCTCCGGATAGTTGCTGTACCAGCTGATGCCGGTAAAAGCCGAGGTTAGGTGCTCCATGCGGTTTAGGGGAAGAGCTGGATTTTTGGGGACCTTGTCCATTTTCACTAGGTGATCATGGTTGGCCAGCGAGATACTAGTCTCACATTCACAGGCATGGCCGTGTACTTTTGTTTCACAAATCTCTTGCCATTTTCGCTGCTGCTCTTCTGTGAAGCGCCGTTGATAAACATAAAGAGAATAGGGCTTCTCTTCAGCCAAAGTACACTGAGCCAAGAAGTTGAGCAAGAAGTGATTGCCGCCGTGGGCACTGAGCACTATGATTTTCCTAAATCCGTTTCTGCCTATTTCGTCGAATATCTCCTGTATTACCTCCAATAAGAGTGTGGGTCGCAGAGTTATAGTTCCCGGGAAGCACTTTGCTTCGTAGATTTGCCCGAAATAGAAAGGTGGGAAAACAACAGCCGGTTCCTTTTGAGCTGCCAAGGATGCAAGGGCATGGCCGTTGAGGAAATCTGTACCTAACGGTAGATGCTCACCATGTTTTTCTACAACTCCCATGGCGATGATGCAAACACCTGTCTCCTTTACTGCAGTGGCAAATTCTGCGGACGTCAGATTCTCCCAATTCATGTTTTTCACTCCTCGTTATGTGTGATGACTAACTATGCGCTAATCTACGGGCTTCATACCCGGCCAGCTCTAGTTCATAGGCGCGATGGCACGCCACATAATGCTCCGTACCTTTTTCAGATACCAGTTCAGGCGTCTCTTGCCTGCATATTTCCTTGGCATAGCGACAACGGGGATGGAAGCTACACCCTGGGGGTGGATTGGATGGATCCGGCACTCCGCCTTCAAGGGGTACCCGCTGGATGGGGGAACGGGGATCCGGTATGGGGATGGCCATCAGCAAAGCTTCCGTATAAGGGTGCCTTGGAGATTTGTAGATGGCATCGGCATCGGCCATCTCCACCACTTTGCCAAGATACATGACCATAACTCGATCACTCATGTATTCAACAACGTTGAGGTCATGGGCAATAAATAGGAATGTTAAGTCGAGTTCTTCCCGCAGATCGCTCAGCAGGTTCAGTACCTGTGCCTGTACCGATACATCAAGGGCTGATACCGGCTCATCGCAGATTATGAGTCTGGGACGTAAAGCGAGGGCACGAGCAATACCGATGCGCTGACGCTGACCTCCGCTAAACTCATGGGGATAGCGATTCATCTGATATGGGCTCAGTCCAACAGTCTGGAGTAATTCAGCTACCCTTTCTATCCGCTCTTTACGAGTACCTATCTTATGGATGTTGAGTGGTTCGGCGACAATCTGAGCAACGGTCATTCTCGGATCCAAGGAGGAGTAAGGATCTTGGAATATCATAGCGATGTCTCGTCGGACTTCCTTTAGCTCTTCCATATCTAGCTCTGCTAGTTCCTTGGTTGTACCGTTGGGATTGAAGGACATGTTGCCCGCCGTAGGGTCGACAAGCCTGATTAAACAGCGTCCCACAGTTGTTTTGCCACATCCACTCTCACCTACGAGACCTAGACATTCGCCTCGGCGTATGTGAAAACTTACACCGTCAACTGCTCTTACATGACCAACTACTTTTCTAAAAAACCCTCGGTGGATTGGGAAGTACTTTACGAGATTATTGACTTCTAGTATTTTCTGTGAGTTGCTCAAGCCTGTGCCACCTCTTTTCCGGCTGATTCGTATAGCCAACACCTGACAAAATGTGCAGGCCCTACCTGGTATTCTCCTGGCGGTTGCCTGTGGCAGATATCCATGGTTTGGGGACATCGGGGGGCAAAGTAACAACCTTTGGGTAATGCCAGCATGTTCGGTACACTGCCCTTAATGGAATACAAGCGTTCTTTGAGCCCTATCTTCGGTATTGAGTTGAGCAGCCCTACTGTATAGGGGTGCTTAGGATTGTAGAAAATGTCATCGGTAGTGGCGTTTTCTACTATTTTCCCGGTGTACATTACCACCACCCGGCTGGCCATTTCAGCGATTACCCCGAGGTCATGGGTGATAATCATAATAGATAGACCCATATCTCGTTGAAGATCCTTGAGAAGGCTTAGAATCTGTGCTTCGATGGTCACATCCAGGGCAGTTGTAGGTTCGTCTGCAATCAAGAACTCAGGGTCGCATGATAGTGCCATGGCGATCATGGCTCTTTGCCTCATGCCACCGCTAAATTGCCAAGGATACTGATCAATCCTTCTCTCAGGAACGGAAATACCTACTTTGGCAAGCATATCGATGGCGTGTGCGCGGGCTTGTTTCTTACTCAGATTCTGATTAAGTCTTATAGCCTCGATGATTTGTTGTCCAACGGTGTAGACAGGGTTGAGAGCAGTCATGGGCTCTTGGAAAATCATGGCAATCTCGCCGCCCCGTATGCGCCGCATCTGGGGGCTTTGTGGGTCTAAACGGGTTAGGTTGATAGCCTGTCCATCTTTTCTGTAATAGGTGATGGTACCATCGACAATCTTGCCACGGGGCTTACGTATTAACTGCATGATAGAAAGAGCCGTTACACTCTTACCGCAACCGCTTTCCCCGACAACACCCAGGGTCTCACCGCGCCTAATAGAGAAGCTTACTCCGTCAACGGCCTTAATCAAGCCTGCCTCGGTCCTAAAGTATGTCTTCAGGTTGTCTACCTTAAGCTGAATATCATGGTCAGTCACGTCAGTATGCCTCCTTTGATAACGGGTTCTGACAGTCTCCTGGTGTATCAATCGGAATAGGGATCGGCTGCATCTCGTAGACCGTCACCTACAAAGTTAAAGGCAAGAACCGCCACGATAACGAACAAGCCCGGTAGAAGTAACCAGGGACGGAGCGCCACGGTGCGCATGTTTTGCGCTTGCTGCAGGAGTACACCCC
This sequence comes from Bacillota bacterium, assembly GCA_012518905.1. GTDB lineage: Bacteria > Bacillota > Limnochordia > DTU087 > DTU087 > JAAYRF01. Next base: position 9,392 of record JAAYRF010000231.1, read on the forward strand.
AACTTATGACAGGGGGACGTAAACCAATCCCCAGAAAGCTTAGGGATGTCTCTCCCAGAATCATGCCAGGAATTGTCAAAGTGACTGTAACTAACACGTAGCTTAGGAAATTAGGGACGAGGTGTCTGAATATCACCCACCAGTTGCTTGCTCCCATGGATACCGACGCAGCGACGAAGTCTGTTTCTCGTAAAGAGAGGAACTTCCCTCGGACTACCCGTGCTACTTCAGTCCATCCCAGTAGAGATAGCAATACGGTGATGGCAAAGTACGTCTGCACTGCACTCCATGAAGCCGGCAGAGCCGCGCTGAGGGCCATCCAGAACGGAATATGCGGAATAGAAACCAAGAACTCAATGAGTCTTTGGATAACGACATCCGTGACTCCCCCGATTAGCCCGGAGAGCCCGCCTATGGTGAGTCCTAGAACCAGACTCACAAAGACTCCCACAAGCCCAATGGAGAGGGAAATCTGAGTGCCGTATATAATTCGAGAGTACAAATCCCTTCCCAGGGCATCGCTGCCTAAAAGGAAGAATGGTACCTTCCCTTCTACGCCAAAGAGATGGACATCACTATGAAAGAGGCCCAGAAGTTTATAGGAGTCTCCCCGCACGAAAAAGCGCAGGGGATACTTCTTGGTCTTGTCTACGGTATATACTTTTTCCCAGGTGTCTGGGTCTGTGGTCTGTGTTAGCCCATACACAAATGGCCTTAAGTGAAACTTACCTTCGCTGTCCACAAATCGAGGGAGTTGTGGAGGCGCATAGGCATATCTGGCATTACGTGTGCCAGGGTTCTGTGTAGCTACAAAGCCGGCAGCCAATGCCACGAGATAGAAGATTATAAGAACAACGGCTCCAACCATTGCCAACCGATGTCTGCGAAACTGACGCCACATCAGCTGCCATTGTGAATAAGACTCTGTTTCAAGCTGCTCTAGGGTTGCAGCATCTAGTTCGTCGTTGCCTAGTCCCATTGCTTGCGGAGTCATATCCATATCCACCACAACCCCTTCTATTTGGTAGTATCGTAACGAATCCGCGGATCAACCCAGGCTAGTAATAGGTCAGAGAGTAGGGTGCCAATGACTGTCAA
>JAAYRF010000232.1 GCA_012518905.1 Bacillota bacterium
AACATTGCCTTGCCCCAGTACTGATAGAGCGCGGCGGATGGCCTCCCTGTCATGGGCTCCCCGGCGCACCGGAAATGCTTTGAGGTGAGGTAGAAAGAAGCCCAGAATGGGCACGCGAAAAAGCTCTTCTTTGGCCATGAAGTGTACAGGCCGTTGGCTGGCCAAGACAACAAACACCGGATCCCATAGGCTTCTATGGTTGGCAGCCAAGACCACCGCACCTGTTTTGGGAATCTGGGCACTGCCTTCGACCCGCACACGGAATATCAGTGGCACAAAAAGCCTTAGAACTGCTACTACCAGCAAGTAGATCATATATGCACCTCTCAATCAGCCTGATCTCTCACTTGAAACACCGCAAATTTCCGACAATCAGTCACTCTCGGTATAGGATGCCCTTAGCTCTCTAATCATTGTATGTTTGAGATTCCATAGTTCTTCGCTTAGATCCACAATATACTCCTCGGGATTCATCAGGCGCTTATATTCGGGCCAGAAATGTCCGAGCTCTTTTCGCGCGTAAGCCTGAATCTCCTGCACCGATGGGCAGTCATATACTTGTCGACCTTCACGAAAGACTGGTACCAAAAGACTTTGGATCTCGTAGTCTCGGAGTGTTTTCTTTTTCCAGGTGTCTATAGGATCGAAAATCGTCAAAGGTCCATAAGGTGGCAACTCCTCATGCTCTAGAACAAGAAGATCAGCCAGAGCCTTTCCCGTTTCTCGACTGTAAAACCGGATAGTGTCCTTTACTCCCGGATTGGTGGTCTTCTCAGCATTTTCACTGACTTTAATCTTCGGAACCAGCCGACCGTTTTCTTCCAGGGCCACTAGCTTGTAGACACCGCCCAAGGCTGGGTTATTGTCACCGGTGATTAGCTTAGTACCTACACCCCAGCTATCGATCTTAGCTCCCTGCATTCGTAGATCCCGCATAACACCCTCATCAAGATCTCCCGACGCCACGATAATCGCGTGTTCCAGACCTGCATCATCCAGCATCTTCCGAGCCATCTTAGATAAATATGCCAGATCTCCACTGTCCAGGCGTATACCCAAAAACCTTCCGCCTTTGGCCTCCAATTCCTTGGCAACCTGAATAGCATTGGGAACACCGCTCCTCAGGGTATCATATGTATCTACCAGGAGCAAACAAGCATCGGGGTATGCATCCGCATAGGCTCTAAAGGCAGTCAATTCATCGGGGTAACTCATGACCCAAGAATGGGCATGAGTGCCTTTGACCGGGATACCATATAGCTGTCCTGCCAGAACATTACTGGTGGCATTGCAGCCTCCGATAAAGGCGGCCCGACTCCCGTATAGCCCAGCATCAGGACCCTGCGCGCGTCTCAAACCAAACTCCATCACCTCGGTATCACCAGCAGCTTCCGTGACTCTGGCAGCCTTGGTTGCAATCAAGGTTTGATGGTTGATTATGTTCGCCAGGCTTGTCTCTATAAGTTGGGCCTGTGCTATGGGAGCTTTGACCCTGATGAGAGGTTCTGAGGGGAAGATGGGCGTTCCTTCGGGCACTGCATCTATGTCCCCGGTAAAGCGCATATCCCCTAAGTATTCGAGGAATTCATCTGGGAAAAGTCCCAAACTCCGCAAATATGCCAGATCTTCTTCAGTGAAGCGAAGCTCCCGAACGTACTCTATTGCCTGTTCTAAACCAGCAGCTAAAGCATAACCATTGCCCCATGGTAGGCGGCGGAAAAACAAATCAAATACCCCTACACGATGAGCAGTCCTTGTCTTGAAATACCCATAAACCATCGTCAACTGGTACAAATCGGTGGACATTGTGAGGTTATAGTTACTCATCCCTTTACCTCCCGGCTACGTATAGACTGACATAGCTATTATAGCAGAGATGGGCTGGCTTGTCTCAATTAACGGATCCACCTGATTAATCGGATATCTCTTTGTCCCTTTCAGCAAGTTCAACAAGTACCAGTTGGCCAATGGTACTGACCTCTTCTTCCCACTGTATCAAGGTAGTCTCTCCCATGGTATGCTGGAAAAGATAGACCTTCTCACCGATTCTGATAAAGCCCTTAGCTCTAAGCACATTGGCAGATAACCTGTCTAATATAGCCCTTTGGGCCGCAGCAATATCAGCAAAAGGGCCTACCGTTAGTGTTACGGCAGTCACCGGATCACGAGCAGGTGAGAGAGATTGTGCCATGGGTAAGTCATAGGGAGCCTCCATCTGATCTGATGCCTGTCCTAGTACCAGACCCCATTCATCATCGGATAACCGGCAGAAGGGAGCCTCAAACTGTAGAGCTCTTGGGTTGGTCTCCTTCAGCAAGGTTTTTAGTGTAGCTTCTGCACCGGGCTCCAATAGATCCATCTTAGTCACCAAAAATACATCCGCGGCCAGGGCTTGGGACCGAGCTGCCCGTAGTGTCTGTACAACTTTGGGGAAATTGACAGCATCGATCAATGTGATAGTCCGGCGTAGACGGAACACTTCTTCCAGTGCTGGATATGATAGAAAATCCCCCATCTCCAAAGGATCAGCAACCCCAGTAGCCTCCATGATAACTAGCTCTGGGTGCTCATTGTTAGCCAGGTTCGCCATGGCAGCCAGAAAGTTTTCCCGAATGCAAATGCAAAAAATCGAACCATTCTGCAGCTCCACGAGATGCGCCGGGTTTTCTATCAGCCTACCGTCAATCCCGACACTGCCAAACTCGTTCATGACGACAGCGACCCGTCCATACTTCGGTATTAGCCTGGGCAGAAGCTGATTTAGACAGGTGGTTTTTCCGCTACCTAGAAAGCCTGTTAGTAGGATGACATCGATCATTTCTCGATCACCTCGGTAATCTCCCGAAGATAGGTAGCCATATCTGGTATGTGGGAGGCGAAAACTGGTCGTCCGTTAATAACAATTGTAGGTATAGCGACGACTCCCAGTCGTTGCATCCGCACTACATTTTCCCTCTCGGTTATTTTGTGCTCCACCCAATCCACTCCCCCTGGCACTAGTTTAGCTACTTCCCGGGTAGCATCCACCATGTACTTGCAGGGAGGGCAAGTGGCAGAATCCAAAGTCACAACTTCTATCAAAGGCCTAGGTAGGTCATCATAGTCAGGCATATCTAGGTCAACGGCCGCAGCAGTAGTTTTAGTATCGCTATTGGCTACAAACATCCTAGCTTTTTCGGGATCGAACACTGTCAAAGTGATAGCACTCACATTTTCTGGCTTTACGTTAAAAGGCATATCACAACCTGGCGAAAGAATAAATCCCGGCCCATCCACCTGATCGATGAGTTGCAGAGCACTTTGCATATTGTCTACCTGATCTCCATGGAGCATTACAGTGGTGAGGGAAATATTGCCGCCGTAAGATACATTGTACTGATCAGCAATTGCTTTGGCATAGACCATGTCGACGTTTTCGTCAACTGAAAGACCATCAGGTCCACATTCCGCCATGGCTGCCAACACAGAAGTAGCATCGCCACACACGAAAAAGGATGAGTAGGCACCCTTTTGCCGGATGAAATCAAAGATGTTGGTAGCATGTTGGCTGACAAATTGCCGAAAATGCTGAACAGATATCTGAGATATCATAGGGTCAACTACAGCGATGACATCCATTCCAGCGTCAATGTAGTACCCGGCCACTGTCTCTACCACTTGGGAGCAGAAATCCATTAACCTTTCTATAGTGGCGGGCTGGTCAAACATGTCCAAAAACAGGTTTGTCCCCCTTAAGTGCAAAGCCAGAGTAAAAGGCCCCACCACCAGGCCATATAAAGCTGTGTCTTGGCCCACAGTGCGTTTCAATTTTTCCATGGCAGCCAAGATTACCGGAAGTCGGCCATCCTCCGGTGATGGTATCTTGAGTTTCTTGAGTTGATCATACCCGTTAGCCAAGGGGTGAGACACTATGGCAGGAGGCGCATCGTCAGCCCAGCGCAGCTTGCAGCCGAGCATCTCCGCCTCTATCTGCAGATCAAATACTACCGGTTGTCCATCGGCCTGGTATCTTCTGTGGGCCTCTTCCCCGCATAGCACTAAGAAATCGGTGCTATTGAGAAGTTCCCTGGCCGTCAGCCCCCGCAAACTGGCAATATGCACACCTGTAAAGGGCACCCAAGGCACTCGGGGTGTCATCTCACGTCTGAGTGCAGCAAACACCAATTCCTTGCCCGTCATTATTGTACCTCCTGACATGCAATCCACTGGTTCTTTGATTAGCTACACTTCCCATGACACCTTGGGAGTTCTTTGCGGAGTTCAGGTTAGTTCTTGTCAACTTGCCTTGATGGCTTTACC
>JAAYRF010000233.1 GCA_012518905.1 Bacillota bacterium
TAATGGGGGTCGAGGCGAAAGAGCCCATCATTAATGAGAAAAGCCTAGCCCATAACTTCACCAACGAAGGTGGGATATGTGGAACTTATCGTTTCTTGAAAAACATCATGGGCCTTTGGCTAGTTCAGCAGTGCCGGCGGAGTTTTGAGCGAGACGGCAACAGCTATGACTATGACCAGCTAACTGACATGGCCTGGGAAGCCCAACCCCTTAGGATGTTTATTGATCCCGATGCCGAAGAGTTCTTAAACCCACTAGACATGCCCACAGCCATACGGGATTTTTGTAGGAAAACAAATCAAGAGGTGCCCGATAGTGAGGCAGCTTTGATACGCTGTTCCCTGGAGAGCCTGGCTTTAAAATACCGTTGGACGGTAGAGCGTCTCGAGGAAATCACAGGCCGACCCGCCCAAGTGGTGCACATGGTAGGTGGAGGGACGCAAAACCAGCTTCTATGCCAGCTCACTGCTGATGCCACAGGACTGCCTGTGGTAGCTGGTCCCGTGGAAGCTACTGCAGTAGGTAACATATTGATGCAAGCCATGGCGTTGGGCAAGATCAGCTCCTTGAGGGAAGCCCGACAGATGGTGAGGGATTCCTTCCCAGTGAGAGTCTATGAGCCTGGCAGGAAGGAACCGTGGGATGAGGTCTATGATAGGTTTAGCGATCTAATCGTAGGTTGATATTGAAATGTGCAGCGTCTTTCTAAGTGACGCATTTTGCCTGGCAAGAGGCATCATATCGTCGCTTTAGCTTCGTCTTACAGAGGGCTATCGAGGGGGTAAAATGGTGTTGAGGGAGCTTAAAGAGGCAGTACTGGAAGCCAATCTGGAGCTGCCCAAACGGGGGCTTGTAACACATACATGGGGCAATGCCAGCGGTATTTGCCGTGAGCGAAATCTAGTTGTGATCAAGCCAAGCGGAGTAGCCTACGAAGAGATGACCGCCGCCGATCTGGTAGTGATAAACCTAGAGGGTAAGGTTGTGGAAGGCGCTTTAAGACCATCCTCTGATGCGCCTACTCACCTAGCCCTTTACCGGGCGTGGCCCGAGGTAGGGGGCATTGTACACACACATTCTACGTACGCAACCATTTGGGCCCAGGCCCACCGTGGTATCCACTGTTTAGGAACTACCCATGCAGATTATTTTTACGGAGAGATCCCCTGCACTCGGCCTTTAAAGGAGGCAGAGGTCAGAGGGGAGTACGAAAAAGAGACTGGCGAGATCATTGTGGAAGCGTTTCGAGATAAGGATCCCTTATCTATGCCAGCAGCTTTGGTGGCGGGCCATGGGCCCTTTACCTGGGGGAAAGATGCCACCCAGGCGGTGGAGAGCAGTGTCGTCTTAGAGCAGGTAGCCCTCATGGCTTTGGGCAGTGTTCTGCTCAATCCGGAGCTAGACGGGATTCCGCAGTATCTTCTGGACAAACACTACCTCCGTAAACATGGTTCCGGTGCTTACTATGGCCAGGGAAAATAGCTGCCTAGCAGGGTAGTAGGATATACTTAGGAAGGGCAACAAGAGAGCTAGGAGGCTAAGGGATATGGCAGAACAGCACCAGGCAGAGCTAGAGAAGTTGGTTCAGCGAATGCGGCGAATCGAGGGGCAGGCCCGGGGCGTACAGCGCATGCTGGAGGAAGGGCGAGAATGCGAGGAGATCATCCAGCAGTTGGTGGCTATGCGGGCTGCCTTAAGTAAGGCAGCCATGGCTATTATCGGGGAGCATATGGAAATTTGTTTGCGCGATAAGGGCCAAGATCCCGAGGAAGTCATCGCGAGGGCGAAGAAAATCTTCATGCAGTTTTCTTAGAAGATTGGTTGCTGCTATGCCCTTTTTGATCACCGGCATGAGTCACATATGAGGGCTTGTCTGTGGCCCAAAGCTTATGGGAGATTGAGTAGCTAGCCAGTAAAGGAGAAGTGATCGGCATGATCCGCAGGGCAGGAGAGATGCTGCAGGAGTTCCGGGAGAATATGCGGGGTGGCAGTGGGAAGGTAGAGATTCTCCATGTTTTTCAGCACCATGAGCTAGGTGGCAATGCCCGCCTTTGTGCCAAAATTACCCTACAACCAGGTTGCTCCATTGGATTTCACACCCATGATCAGGAAGAAGAGATCTATTACATTATGCGGGGCAGTGGGTTAGTAAATGACGATGGCAAGGAAGCTGTGGTGAAGGCGGGAGATGCTGTTTTGACCGGTGATGGTAGAGGTCATAGCATTGCCAATACCGGCGAGGAACCCCTGGAGATCATGGCCATTATTTTATTATGGTGATGGAGGTATGTGAATGCGGGTTGAATTAGCCTATGGACGAACGTGGTTGCCAGTGGAGCTGCCGGATGGGATTACTGATGTAGTAACACCTAAGTTTGTGGAAGGTGTAGCGGATGAGGCAGAAGCTTTGCGGAAGGCATTGCAGAATCCCATCGGTGGCTTGCCCGTTAGGGAACTGGTGAAGCCGGGAGATAAGGTAGCCATCGTATTTTGCGATGGTACCAGGCCGATGCCCTCCAGCAGGGTATTACCTATCTTGCTCGAGGAAATAGAATCAGTCTCAGATGTTGAGATTGTTTTGATTAACGCGTTAGGAACCCATCGCCGAAATACTGAGGTAGAGCTTCGCCAGATTCTAGGGGAGATGATCGCTGGAGAGTATACAATAGTTCAGTCCTACTGTGACGAAGATGAGGCCTACGTAAAGGTGGGCACCTTAGCCCAAGGGATTGATGTTAGGCTTAGACGGGAGTATGTGGAAGCTGACGTCAAGATAGTAACGGGCTTCATTGAACCACATTTTTTCGCAGGGTTTAGCGGCGGCCCAAAACTAGTTACTCCGGGCGTAGCCAGCCGAGAGACAATCATGGGTGTCCACAGCCCCGACCTGATAGGAGACCCACGTTCTGTTTGGGGCCTATCTTATAGGGAAGATAATCCTTTATCAGAGGCAATTTTGGAAGCAGCTCGTATGTGTCCACCTGATTTTAGCCTAAATGTGACATTAAATCGTGATCATGCTATTACCGGAGTATTTGCCGGAGATTTGGAAAAAGCCCACCAAAAGGGCATTGAGTTCGTTCGCAATACAGCCATGCAGGCTGTCCCCCAGCCCTATGACATAGTGGTTACGACCAATAGCGGGTACCCTCTCGATCAGAATCTTTATCAGACGGTAAAGGGACTTTCAGCTGCCGCCAAGATTGTAAAAGACGGTGGGGTTATCATAGCCGCGGCCGAGTGCAGTGATGGTTACCCGGATCATGGTAACTACCGGCAGATGCTTCTCAACACGCCTTCCATGGAATGTTTTCTCCGCCAAATGCGGGAGGATAGGTTCAATGTCACCGATCGCTGGCAGGTACAAGTACAAGCTCTAGTGCAGCAGAAAGCCGATGTTTATTTATATACCTCGGGATTAACCGATCAAGAGGTAGAAGATGCCCATCTGCGTCCCTGCCATGATATCGCTGCTTTTGTACAGGAGTTAGTTACGAAAATAGGGCCGGAGGCGAGAATCTGCGTCCTACCCGAAGGACCTATGACTATTCCCTATGTAGAAGGGGAGTAAAGCCGAGATGCCGGTATCAGTCATTGGGGAAGA
>JAAYRF010000234.1 GCA_012518905.1 Bacillota bacterium
ATCAAAGAAGGTGAAGGAGGGCTTTCTTTAGAGACCTTGGCGTACGTGAGCACATCCTATGACACCAAAACCCGAGAGGCAATCTTTGAGCTCTTTGGCCCTCCTTCATCTACAGTGGACAAGATCTGCCGCATGAACGTGGTACTAGGCGAAGCCTTTGCCCAGGCGACTTTAAAGGTAATCAAAGCCGCGGGGCTTAAGCCCGGTCAAGTAGACTTAATCGGATGCCACGGTCAGACTGTCCACCATCTTCCCGGAAGCAATGCCACCTTGCAGATAGGTGAAGCGGCGGTGATTGCTCAGCGCACTGGCATAACCGTTGTCTCCAACTTCCGGGCTCGGGATATGGCTGTGGGTGGTGAAGGCGCCCCTATGGTTCCATATTTTGATTGGCTCGTATTTAGACATCCCACCAAGACCAGGGTGTTGCAGAATATCGGAGGGATCGCTAACATGACGGTCCTTCCCAAAGGATGTAGTCTCGAAGACATCCATGCCTTCGACAATGGTCCAGGCAATATGATTATGGACCATATGGCGAGCTCCATTACCGATGGCAAACTGCGGTATGACAAAGACGGCGCGATGGCAGCTCGGGGCAGAGTACAGCAGAGCCTTTTGCACCAGTTGATGGAACACGGATTCATTCAAAGAAAGCCACCGAAAACCAGTGGGCGGGAGGAATTCGGCGGTGAGTACACCGAGAACCTCGTGGCTAAGTGGCGGTCCCTGGGTGTATCGCCTGAAGATATGCTGGCTACTGCCACGGCTTTTACGGCCAATGTCATCGTGAAGGACTTAATGGAAGTAGCGGCATCACCCGATGGCCTCGATGAAGTCATAGTCAGTGGTGGAGGAGCTCTCAACCCTGTCTTGATGAGAATGATTAGGGAAGGAGTTGCTCCGGTGCCGGTAGTAACCAGCGAAACCTATGGGGTGGATAGTGATGCTAAAGAGGCAATAGCCTTTGCGGTACTAGCCTATGAAACTATCCGGGGTCGGCCGGCTAATGTGCCGAGGGCTACTGGGGCTTCAAAACCGGTGGTCTTAGGGTGTATCACTCCCGGCTGTGGAGGAGTTGATCTCAGATCGATAATACAGCAGCGATGAAGTGAGGATGCCCGAGCCATCTTATCGTAGGTGCCCGTGAGCAAAGCACCAGGGCAGAAGGGAAAATCCAGGTAAGGACTGAACTAAGAAATTGGCAGGTTTTTCCGAAGAACGGCATTTTGCGGGATACAGAAAGAAAGGAGTTGCACATATGTCAAAGGATCCGGTTCGTATCGGTATCATCGGGACGGGAGGTATTGCTCGCGCTTATGCTAGGGCCTACCGGGAGATTCCCGAAGCAGAAGTAGTGGGACTTTGTGACATAATTCCAGGCAAGGCAGCTGCCTATGGAGAAAGAGAAGGGTTCACCAAGGCCAAGAGCTACGTCCGCTACCAAGATATGCTAGAGGAGCTGGAGCTCGATGCCGTCAGTGTTTCTACCCCCAATGCTTCCCATGCTTTTATCACCATTGATTGCCTGAAGGCCGG
>JAAYRF010000235.1 GCA_012518905.1 Bacillota bacterium
CTTGACAACGCCGGCAAACTCCCCATCCTAGACACCAGCCCCACCGCCGACGCCATCGTCCACCGCTACCTCCTTCTCGGCTGCCTAACTAGGCACTATGAGAAGCTGTGGACAGATGTCTATGACGAAGCCATCAAAGCAGATTCCTGGGCTAAATCCGACCCCCGCCTCCGCCCCGAGCGATTCACATCCCTCACACCGGAGTGGACCTGGGATACGCCCTTGCGTACCGACTATGAGCGGCGGCAAGCCTTGGTTGAGATTGACGTACTAACTGCCATGGCCCTGGGCATGACGCTAGAGCAACTCAAGACCATCTACCGTATCCAGTTTCCTGTGCTTAGGCAGTATGAGCAGGATACTTGGTATGACCGCAATGGACGCATCGTCTTCACCAATAACCGCTCCCTTACCGGAGTTGGCTACTCACGTCCCGAATGGAACAAGATCCGCCACGCGGAAAGCGGCAGCTTCTATCAGACTATCACAGATGATACCAAGCCCGGCGGACCCGTAGAGCGAAAGATCGAATATGTTGCACCCTTTGACCGCTGCGATCGGGAAGAAGATTATGATACAGTGTGGGCTCATTTTGCAGAGAGGTTCAAGAATACCTAGAGTGAACTAGGGAGACTAGATCCAAGGAGAGAGAGCTATGTTGCCATCGGTACTGGCGAGACAACTCCAGGTAGCACTGTCAGATTACGTGGAGACCACCTTCCCCATCACAAACCCAGTGTTCAAGGATTCGATTAAGCGTATGGTTCAAACACCCGGTGCGCTGTTCCACGAGCCCTATGTGACAGTGCGCTTGCCGTTTCGAGTCTCGGATAAAGAGCAGGATACATTCGAGGCAGTGCAGCAGATATATAGACCCTATGTCCACCAGCAGCAAGCCTTTGACCGCTTGACCGGTGAAGATGGGCGCTCGACCGTAGTTGCTACCGGCACCGGATCAGGGAAGACCGAATGCTTCCTCTACCCTATCCTAGAGTACTGTCATGCCCATCGGGGCGAACCGGGCATCAAAGCACTTATTATCTATCCCATGAATGCACTGGCGTCAGATCAGGCTGCTCGTATCGCTGAGCTAATTTACAACAACCCCAGACTCAAGGGCAATGTCACTGCCGGTATGTATGTGGGTGGATATGAAAAGGGTGCTTCCCAGGGAATGACTGAAGATCGCATGGTGACCGATCACGAGACCATGCTGGCTTCTCCACCGGATATTCTCCTAACCAACTACAAGATGCTGGATTACCTACTGGTGCGCCCCAAGGATGCTGCCCTTTGGAAAGACAACAATCCCGAGACTTTAAAGTACATCGTAGTCGATGAACTGCATACCTTTGATGGTGCCCAGGGCACTGACCTAGCCTGTCTACTTAGGCGACTCAAGGCGCGACTATTTACACCCCACGGGTATTTATGCTGCATTGGGACATCTGCCACCATGGGCACTGAAGATAGTGCCGATACTATCCGGCAGTATGCGGAGAAAGTCTTTGGCGAACCCTTTGAACAAGATGCCATAATCACTGAAGATAGACTTTCGCCTAGAGAGTTCTTCAAAGGATATGACATTTCTGATCATACAGTGCCCACACCAGAGCAGGCCCTTGCCTTGGCTGCTTGCGCAGGAGAAGAAGACGAAGAGTCTTACCTCTTGCTGGCGGCAGAAAGCTGGATTGAGGAACCCTTTGACAAGACCCGCTTGTTTAGCGATGATGGACGAGTCGCTCTAGGTGAGTGCCTCATGAGACACAGCTTCATGCAGAGCTTCATTGAAGCACTAGGAGGCAACTACGCCCAGCCTACATACTTAGTTGAGACCCTGGCTCCCCGTTATCTAGGGCTTTTGGAGATGGAAGATGCCACAGCTGCCTTGGATGCTTTGCTAGCTCTTATCTCCCATGCACGGATTCAGGATACCCGAGGTAAGGTACGCCCATTTCTCCATGTTCAAGTACAAATCTGGATTAGGGAATGGCGGAGGCTGCTTGCCAAGGTGTCCGGAGATGATATCAGCTTCGCATTGGCTTCTGATCTAAATGAGCAGCAAGCCAAACATTACCTGCCGCTTGTAAACTGCAGGCACTGTGGTGAAACTGGTTGGACCTCAGTTCTTGATGAGCGGGGAAGCGCCGAACTTCGCGACTTACGCACCTTTTATAACCTATTCTTCCGATACGACCAGAAAGTTGTCATGCTGTTTCCCCATGGGGAAGATGACGAAAATGTGCATAATCACCGGCGAGTTCGTTTCTGTCCTGACTGCCTACGGGTACAGTACGAGACCCATAAAGAGCAGCCCTGCTCCTGCGGCAAACCCACCGTGCCTGCATGGATGCCCATGCTGGCCACCAGTGGCTCCAGAAATTCACAGCAGTACATATGCCCTTTCTGCGGCAGCTCAGGCATCTCCATAGTTGGCCTACGCAGTCCCACAGCCATCAGCGCCGCCCTTTCACAAGTCTATGCCTCCCACTTTAATGACGACAAGAAGCTGTTGGCCTTCTCCGATAACGTACAAGATGCTGCCCACCGTGCTGGCTTCTTTGGCTCCCGGACATGGCGCTTTGGCTTGCGCTCGGCCATGCAGCAGTTTGCCATGGACGGCGGAGATAACTTATCTCTAGATGAATTCGCAATCCAATTTGCCAGCTATTGGCTGGAACGCTTGAGTAAGGAAGAATATATCACCACATTTATTCCTCCCAACATGATCTGGAGATATCCTTATGAGCAGATGCAAGCAAGAGATAGATTCATTGGAGATGAGGCCGGGCAGGTCCTTCTTAGCGATATCATTAAACGGATGGAATACGAGGTCTATCTGGAGTATGGCATTAGCAGCCGGAGAGGGCGAACCTTGGAGAAATCCAGTTGCTCTGTCCTGCGTTTGGATGACACTTTGCTAGAGCCTATAGTAGATAGAATTTACGAGCGGGCCCGCAATGAGATCGGCGAACTGCGTGACTTAGACCGTTCGGTTCTTGATAGTATCATCGGTGGATGGATGTACCAAATGAAGATCAATGGTGCATTTCATCTAGATATCTATGAGCCTTACATCCGCAACGGGGCCAAGTCTTATCTGCTTTCCAATGACAGGATTCGGTGGCTGCCCGGTGTACGGGAGGGCCTCAATACTCCTAGATTTATCGCACGGGAGCGGCTAGACGGTAAGTTCCATATTCTAAGTAACAGCTCATGGTATGGGAAATGGATTGAGAAGAATTTGGGCTTTACCCTCATTCGGCCGGATCTAGCTGGTGAAGTAGCTAAAATAATCCTGGAAGAGCTCAGCAAGAATCATGTCTTAGTACAGTGCAGCGGTCCCCGGGGATTACCTGTATGGGCCCTTGCACCCCAGGCTATGTACATTAGCACCAGGGTGGTACAGATGGTCTGCAACCGTTGCGGCCACGTGGTGCCTGCAGCTGAGGAAAATATCGGTCTTTGGGAAGGCGGCTGTTGTATCCGTGATGGCTGCTCTGGACATACGTATGCTCAAGATGAACAAGCTCTAGATTACTACGGCAAGCTGTACAGTAAAGGTAATCTGGTGCGTATCATCGCCCAGGAGCATACAGGGCTGCTCGAACGTGATGAGCGGGAGGAGCTTGAAAACGCCTTCAAGAGTTCGGGCAGTGAGCGGAAACCATGGGATCCCAATCTCCTGTCTTGCACCCCGACACTGGAAATGGGCATCGATATCGGCGATCTCTCTACAGTGGTACTTTGCAACATCCCTCCTGGGCAGTCACAGTACCTGCAAAGAGTCGGACGGGCCGGACGTAAGGATGGCAATGCCTTAGCCATTGCAGTAGCCAATGCCCGACCCCATGATCTATACTTCTTTGCCGAGCCCTTAGAGATGATCGCTGGTAACATAGAGCCTCCCGATGTGTTTCTCAATGCCTCGGCGGTGCTGGCTCGCCAATTTGTTGCTTACTGCATGGATTGTTGGGTAAAAAGCGGTATCCAGGAGCGTGCCATTCCCTCCCGGGTTGGTTCTTGCCTTGCCAAACTTAAGGATAGGCCCGATGATTTTTTCCCGTTTAACTTTCTGAACTATGTACAAGCCAATCTCAGCCGCTTGCACAGGACCTTTATCGGCCTATTTGCTGATCAGCTGAGCAAAGACTCCGAAGCAGAGCTGCGGAAATTCGCCCAAGGAGACGGCTTCAGCGAAAGTCCCATGCATATGCAAATCCTGGAGGCCTTTGAGAATCTTTACAATCAGCGGGAAGCTATTCGCAAGAGCATAAGACAGCTAAGGCGCATGATTAGTGAGCTGGAGAGTAAGCCCCATGATTCCTCCTATGAAGAAGAGCTAAGAGATTTAAAGAGGGAACGGCAGGCCTTGGCCGATGTAGTGCAAAGCATTAATCATAAGAATGTGTTCAACTTCCTCTCAGATGAAGGTCTGCTCCCTAACTATGCCTTTCCCGAGGCAGGGATTATCTTAAGAGCGGTACTCTACCGTCGGGATTCAGAGCTGGAACAAGAATCTGGCAGAGGCGGATACCAGAGATTTCCCTACGAATATAATCGCTCGGCAGCGGCTGCCATCAGCGAGTTTGCCCCTGACAATACTTTCTATGCAGGAGGGCGCAGACTCAATATCGATCAAGTTGACCTTTCCACCACCCAAAGCACCAGATGGCGGCTGTGCCCCAACTGCTCCCATGCCCAGCTTGAAGAAACTGGGCGGGATGTTGCCTCTTGTCCCCAATGCGGGAGTATCGGCTGGGGAGACTCCGGTCAGGTGCGTTCTATGCTCAAGGTCCAGATGGTATATGCTACAGATCATTATGGAAAGAGCCTAATTGGCGATGAGACTGAAGACAGAAGAACAGTCTTCTACTGCAAAGAAATGCTCGTAGATGTAGATGAAGAACACGATATCATCAGTGCTTATCGCGTAGGGAGCGAGGATTTCCCGTTTGGATATGAATTCGTCCAAAAAGCCGTCATGCGAGAGATCAACTTTGGTGAACGAGACATAATGGGAGAAAGGCTCACCGTGGCGGGCCGGGAAGATGTGCGCAAGGGCTTCATGGTCTGCCGCCATTGCGGCAAAATCCAGCGAGAGAACGGTAAACCCAACCATACCATGACCTGCCGAGCGAAGCGGCAACCACTGACAGAACCATATGAAGAGTGCATGTTTCTCTACCGTGAATTCATGACTGAAGCCTTAAGGATCTTAATCCCCTCCACTACCATGGAACCCTCCAAGATTTGGCAAAAGTCCTTCGTTGCCGCATTCATGCTGGGAATGAAAGGGTACTTTGGTAATGTAGATCATCTACGGGCTTGCATTAGCGAAGTGCCGATTCCTGAGTCTACCTATCGTAAGCAGTACCTGGCTATTTATGATTCTGTGCCCGGTGGTACCGGCTATCTCAAACAATTAATGCGCTCCGAGACGGCCATGATTGAAATACTGGAAAAAGCCCATGCTATCCTAGAAAACTGTACCTGCAGACATGATCCCAACAAGGATGGCTGCTACCGCTGTCTCTATGCCTATAGGCTCAGCCACAGCATCGGGGAGATTTCGCGCAAAAAAGCTATGATCATGCTCAAACGGATCCTCACTGGCAAAGACGATATAGAGAAAATACCCAAGCTAGGTGCTATCCCTGTCAATGCTTTGTTTGAGAGCGAGTTGGAAAGGCAATTTATCGGTGCCTTTGGTCTCATGAACAGTGACAAGATGCGAATTGAAATAGATAAGCAGCTGGTCAACAACAAGGAAGGGTATATTCTCCAAGCTGGAGACTGCTTGTGGGAGATCGAGCCCCAGGTCACTCTCGATGAAAAATCTGGGGTGTCGGAGCCATCCCGGGCGGACTTTGTCTTTCGGCCCAGACGCCGCTTTCAGAACCAAAAGCCCATCGCTGTATTTGCTGACGGCTTTACTTTCCACAAGGAAAAAGTGCATGATGATACTTTACGCCGAGCGGCAATTGCTAAGACCGGCCGCTACCGAGTCTGGACATTGACTTGGAAAGATGTGCAAGAGGTTTATCGCTCGCAAGGCGATTACTATACCAACACCCTGGCTTGGGATACTATGCCCTCTGGCATGAATATGTACCTTTCCACGATACAAAACGACAAAGCAGAAGAGCTGCAGCCCAAGGACTTAAAGCCATTTGATCTGTTCTTGCAGTACTTGACTAACCCCGATGCTGAGAGTCTGTTTTTAGCCCATGCCAACGCCTTTGCCTTTTCGCTGCTGGAGCCTAAGAACATCCAAGATGAACAGGCATTTTCCCACTGGGCAGATACAGTGCATCCCATCACAGAAGCACTGGGTATACGGGATGAGCAGTTCACCTTCGGTGACACAATTTTCGGGAGCTGGCAGCCTCGAGGTTCTTCAAGCTACTTGGGCATTTGGGCGGGCTTATCCCGGCGCCAAATGATCGAGCAAAAGGATAAACATGCAACCACCGTAGTATGTCTCTTCAACGATGAAGCGGAAGATCGAGAAGAGACCTACGAATCTGACTGGAATGGTCTTTGGCACTTCGCCAACATGATGCAGTTTCTCCCTAGTTTCGCTGCCGTCACATCCACCGGGCTCGAAGATGCCATTTATGCGTCTTTATCTGTCCCAGCTCTGGAACCTAAGGCCCCGGCTGCGCTCGAGAGCGCCTGGCAAGAGGTTTTGGATTCACTTTTTGACGGTGTTGCGAAGATATGCGCCCGGAAGATGGAAAGGCTCGGCCTTCCCCCACCTTCCGTTGTTGGCTATGAACTGGCAGATAACCAAGGCAGAATCATAGGTGAAGCTGAGATGGTATGGGAAACAGAAAAAGTGGCCTGGCTCTTGCCCCACCAACTCGAGAATAGAGAGATTTTTGAGACTAATGGATGGACAGTTTTCACCAGTGACGAGACTCCGACTCAGGAGGTACTAAAACAGGAGGCCTAGATAATGAGCAACCGTACAGTCGCGATCTCGGCAGATTTTCTAGCGGCCTTTGCTGCCCTGCCCCGGCGCAAACAAGGCCGAGTTATGGATTTTATGAGCAAATTCCGAGCCGATCCCCGCTCACCGGGGATCAACTACGAGAAGATCAACAATGCCTTTGACCCCAACATGTACTCAGTCCGGATCGATGATGCTTACCGAGGCATTGTGGTCAGACAGGAGCGGAGTGGGGTTTATCTTCTGCTGTGGGTGGATCATCATGACCGGGCATATGAGTGGGCCA
>JAAYRF010000236.1 GCA_012518905.1 Bacillota bacterium
GGTTTGAGCTGGAGTACATCACTCGCTCATTAGCGGACCTAAAGAAGCAAGGCCTAGATCTGATTGTGGCGCCTCTTAGCACTGCGGATGGCTCCCATTTCTTCCTTTGGGAGGATTCCTACTACTTTCTTATGGACTGGGTAAAAGGGAGGCATTGCGACTATCTAGACGAGCAAGACGCTGTGGCTGTGGCCCAAGCCTTAGCCCACCTGCATCGGGCATCGAGGGATCTTAGGTTCAGTACAGTGCCGGACACCCGCTGGCTCTTGGGCCTTTGGCCTTTGCACTTTTCCCGCCGGTTAGATCAATTGAAGAATTTTGCCCGCCTAGCCCGTAAAACGTCAGTCCCCCGTGCCTTTGATCGGCTGTTTGTCAGGGACTTTGAATTCTACTATAGACAATCAGTTGACGCCTTGGAGAAACTAGCCAGCTCTGATTACAATGAGCTTTGCCATAGTACTTCTTTCCAAGCCTTCTGTCACCGGGACTTGGCTTATCATAACATACTCATCAATGAGCACGGTCCTAGGTTCTTGGATTTTGACTACAGCTTGGTGGATTTGGGGCTGCACGATCTAGCTGACCTGCTCTTGCGTAATCTGGCGCTGGTGGGTTGGCGGTGGGAACGGGCCCGTTGTATTTTGGCTGCCTATGATTCTGTGACTCCTTTGGAGCCGAGGGTCTTTCCTGTCTTGGAGGCCTTCTTGCAGTTCCCCCACGAATACTGGCAGATTGGAGTGCAGTACTACCAAGAAAAGCAGCAGTGGTCAGAAAACTATTTTTTAGCAAGATATGATCGCAAGCTCAAATCACCTGACCTTAGGCAACGCTTCCTCAACACCTTCACTAAGGTGTTTGCATAGAATGAAGAGATCATAGGAATAGATTCCACCCTTACGTGACTAAACATGTGTGCTATAGAGAGATGTAGCAGGTCCGACTGGAGCAAGGAGGAAGTCGCGAATGGCGTATGCCGTAGTGATGGCAGGAGGTAATGGTACCCGTTTGTGGCCTCGGGTAAGAACAAAAAGCCCTAAACACTTGCTGAGACTTGGGGATAGAACCCTACTAGAAAGGGCCCTAGAACGGGCTAATGCCTTGGTAGGATGGGACAGTGTCTATGTTACGACTAACGAGAGCCTTCTAGAGACAATCAAAAATCATATTGCATCCCGTACACCCCTTGCCCCGTGTAATGTCTATACGGAACCAGCAGTGAAGGATACTGGTCCGGCCATCGGACTCATGGCCATAAGGATTGCCGCATGGGACCCCGATGCAGTCATTGCTTTTCTGCCGGCGGATCATGTAATCATGGATGAAGTTGAGTTTAGCAAAGTATTGCAGGTAGCTTTCAGAGCTGGGAAAAGTGTTGATGGTTTGGTAGTCATAGGCATACCTGCTGACGAAGCCAGAACATGCTATGGCTATATCAAGCAAGGCAGATCACTTTATGTAGAAGACGGGCAGCCAGTATATAAGGTGGAGCGATTTCGTGAAAAACCCAATAGCCAAAGAGCTGAGAAATATGTCAGGCAAGAGGAGTATCTTTGGAATAGCGGCATAGTCGTTGGTCGGGCTGACGTAATTCTCCAGCTACTCAAAGACCACAATCCCAAGATGAGGCCTGGCCTGGAGCGAATCGAAGCTAGCTTGGGTAAATCCGATGAAGCAGAGGTAATACGAGAGACCTACCTTGCCTTTGAACGGATCTCCTTCGATTACGCCGTCTTAGAGAAGACGTCGCGGCTCTATATGGTGGTTGGTGATTTCGGTTGGGAGGATATCGGAAGTTGGGGTTCGCTGGCTAGGATATCCGCCAAAGATACAGCAGATAATATATTCTCTGGTAGAGCGATCAGCATCGATACTACCAACAGTCATGTATCAGCTCCGGGCAAGCTCGTTGCTGCCATTGGAATCAGTGACCTCATCGTCATTGATACCGAAGACGTATTGTTCATCTGTCAGAGGGAGCGGGATCAAGAGGTGAAAGCTCTGCTCAAGCGTCTGGACGAAACAGGTTGGACAGAGTACCTATAATAGGAGTAGATAGCTGGAAAATAGGAGCTGCCTCCCATAGCCTTAGGGTCCCAAAGCACATAATCATATATTGGCTTTGCAGGAGGGTGAAGTCAAAACACTGATCATCACCACTGCCAAGGCTCATCCCACATCCCTCCCTTTTGGGGAGGCGGTCCCTTATGACACATCTATCTAGGCTAATCTAGGATAGGGTCAAATCTACGAAGGGATTGCCTCCTCTTTTTTGCTGCATAGATGAAACCCAATTCCTAACGAATTGGGCATTGCGAACAGTAAAGGAAGTGGATGCTGTGATGTTAATCAACACTGATCAGCCCATAGCGGATGGCCCGCAAGGCGACTTTGGTTCTGTTACGAGAACCCATTTTCCTGTATATACTAGTTATGTGATTTTTGACAGTATGCTTACTAATGAAGAGAGCCTTGGCGATCTCTTCATTGGCAAAGCCCTTGGCGATCAACTGTAATACTTCCTTCTCCCTAGGTGTTAGTCTAGCAAACTGATCATTTTCTTGGGACACGTCTTTCCACCTCCAATGTATCGCAATGGCGGGGAGAATGTGTATCGGATAAAGAGCCACAATTGATCTTATGAGCACCGTACCACGGTGGAACTAGGAATTGATTCTGGTTTTTGGCCCGCGGGAACATGGATACTGATCCTAGTTGGCGGCATAGGATGGACTGGTTGGAGGAAAGGGTGAATTGAGTGGGCAAAGACACGACTGTTTTATGGGAGGTTTTGGCAAACTGGCCCATCACTCCTCGATTGGTGACCCCCTATAAGGATGTCTATCGGGTGCAAGCTATAGAGGGGCTTTACTGCCTCAAGGAAATCGATAGAAAGCCCAAGCGGGCCCTGGCCCTAGAGGGTATATATGAGCACCTACAAGAGAGAGGTTTTACTAAAACGGCCCTTCCTTACCAAAGCCAGATGGGGCGATTAGTAGCCCAGACAGCCGCGGGGCACAACTATGTCCTCACCGATTGGCTCGTTGGGCGAAGGCCTGCTTTCCGCAGCTCAGATTCGGATCTAATCGGGGTAGCCACTACGTTGGCTCTTTTCCATCAGGCTTCGGCAGGATTTACGCCTCCCGAGGGCGGCAGACTTCGCAACCGCTTGAATCGCTGGCCTTCTCGCTTTACTTCTCGCCTGCGGGAAGTGGTGCGATTGAGGGAAAACCTGAATCACAAACCGTTTCTAGACAACTTTGATCGCGCCTTTGTCCAGTACTATCCTTGGATACTGGATAGAGCTCAAGAGGGATGGTGCGTATTGGCTACTTCCCATTATGACAGGTTAGTGGAAAGCGCGAGGCAATGCCGGACCTTTTGCCATGGTGATGTAGCGGAGCGGAACTTCGTCTTGACTACTTCCGGTGATTATTGTGTTATTGATCTTGATCTGGTGAGAAGAGATATTCGGGTAGCTGATCTTTACAAGCTGCTGCGGGATGCTCTGAAAAAGCGCCGCTGGGATTTCTCCGCAGCTCAGCTGGTCCTAGAGGCATATTCTGACGTCAGCCCGCTGGAGCCTGAAGAGATCACCGTATTGTATGCACTAATCTGCTACCCACATAAACTCGCCCACCTAGTTCTTCGCTATTACATAAAGCGAGAAGGCAAGAGCCAAGGCTGGTCAACTCGAAAGTTCATTGAAAAACTCCACGAACTAGGGGAGCAACAAAGGGTGGTTGATCGCTTCCTAAATGATTTTCGCAATGAGTACCATATAGGCATCTAGTGTAGCTTTTGCCAGCCAGAGTGGGAGTTTTCAAAGGCCCGTGTTCAAAATCCAGTTTGCCACGGCCAGTAGATTATCGCCTACGAAGTCCGGATATATGTTCTCCCACGGTATTTGACGTTCATGTTCACGCCCATAGCCGGTTCGGACAAGCGCTGTATAGGTGCCGGCATTGATACCAGCGGATATGTCTGATAGCTTGTCTCCGATGGTATAGGAGCTGGGAAGATGGAGATTCAGAAAGTGGCTAGCCATGAGCAGCATGCCTGGTTGGGGTTTGCGACATCGACAATTTTGCCTATATGGAAGAGCGCCGACCTTGGGGTGATGAGGACAGTAATAGATGCCCGTGAGGCGAATGCCTGCCTCGGTCAAGACCGTCTCTAGATGACTATGAATGGATTGCAGCCCTTTTTCGTCCAGGTATCCTTTTGCTATCCCTGCTTGGTTCGTGATTATTACCAAGGGAAAGTATCGCTGCAAGCTTTGCAGGGCCGGTATTACCAAAGGTAGGAGCCTTACTTCATTGGGGTCCTTTAGGTAATTAACTTCTTCTATTACAGTACCGTCCCGATCTAGAAATACGGCAGGTCTTGCCATTAGCACACGCCCCCTTTTTGTATCTTATGCAGACCTAGGACCTAGGGCCATTGGCCGGGAAACAGAGGCGCGTGGCAAACGATAGTTCCTCAAACACAGGTTTGATCTATCCACATTCTGTGGATAACCTGTGGATAACTTGGGGGAATTGGGGGGACAGGCTGTGGATTTTCAGTGCATAGAAACTAGATTGCTACACCCATAGTGTGGTTGCATATCATGGATTTGTGTAAATCGCGCCCATCTGGGCACTGCTATGCATGAAGCTATGGCGATTGGTGACGATCTAAATGATTTGCACTTGATCAAGGCGGCAGGATTAAGCATCACCACGGCTAATGGTGCCAGGCAGCTGAAGCAAGCAGCAGATGCTGTTACTGCTTCAAATGGGGATATTTGGGTGGCCAAGGCGATCCAGCACTATGTTTTGGGCGTTGACTCAAGGCGTGGAGTTAGGTAAAATAGATGTACTGGCATGATCTACTTGAAGATTGATTTGTGCCCCCGTAGCTCAGGGGATAGAGCAGCAGTTTCCTAAACTGTCGGTCGCAGGTTCGATTCCTGCCGGGGGTGCCATAATGGGGTGTCACAGCTGGTAATCCAGAAGTGGCACCTTTTTGCTATTCTCCTTGACCGTATGGTAACTCGGGCAGGAGACCAAGCTGGATAGGAAGAAAGATGGCCATAAGTCCCTCCGAATTGGCTTATATAGGCTCAAAAGCACACATTGGTGGATGTGAGGAGATGTTAATGCCAAGTAGAACCCATATGCTAGCGGGTTTGCCAACGGGGCTGTGCCAAGCCTCGTGGAGCTTACTTATATATCGTGAAATCTGGAATATGCCGGTTTTCCAAGCCTTCAATCTTTTGGCCCGGGAGCTAGACAAGGCAGCGCGGGATTGGACATGTGGGGAGGAAGCAACCGCGGTACCTGGTAGAGAACCATTGGCCGTTGCACTATATGATTTCATATCTAAGTTAATTCCGACCGGCTTAGATGTCTATGGGCCATCTATAGGCAGTTTATGGCAGGAGCATCTGCTAAATAGCATTCTAGGTTATCAAAGCCCACTACTTAGTGGACTATTCAAGGAGCAATCACAGGAAGACAAGCTTTTTGTCCAGCTATTAGAACACGATTTAACGATTCTGGATAAGCTATTTTGGGCCTTTGACGATGGTTTGGCCAATCTGATCCAAAAGGCTATGGGGGATATCCCTCTTCCCGCTGATGACATTCTCTCGCGGTGCTATGGCGGGAGTCGTAAGGGACAGGAGGATCGTAACCATAACATTGACACCGAGACCAGAGACGTGCCACCGACCAGAGCCCGACAACCTGTTTTTTCTACGGCCGAGGAGATCTTGACTAGGGCTGCTTATGAGCTGAAGAGTGAGTTCTATACAACTCGCATATGGGCAGATCTAGCTCCCCATCTAATGGCTTACTATCGTCGGTTCGGCATAGGTGAATTGAACCGCTCTGCGGCCCTCATATGGCAGTGCCCTCCGGGCAATGGTTTGGTTGGCATTGCCGCCAGTGACCCTATCCAGCTTCAGGAGCTAAGTGGATATACCGAGCAAGTAGAGAAGGTCGTGGACAATACCAAGCGCTTCTTGCAGGATCTACCGGCGCATAACTTACTACTCTATGGTGATCGGGGCACCGGTAAATCTTCTACCGTAAAAGGACTAGTGCATCGATTCGTGGATAGGGGATTGCGCCTAGTAGAGATGGGAAGGAACGAGCTCGGCGGCCTACGGGAATTGATGGAGAGCCTGAGTCAGCTTTCCCTGAGGTTTATCGTATTCATTGATGATCTTTCCTTTGAAGAAGATGAAACCGAGTTCAAAGCCCTCAAGTCTACACTAGAAGGTAGTGTGATGCGACAGCCAGAGAACGTCCTCATATACGCTACATCGAATCGCCGCCATTTAATTGAAGAAGCATTTTCCGAGACTGCCCATGGTGATGGAGTGCGGTGGCAAGATACGGTACAAGAGAAGTTATCGCTTTCCGATCGGTTTGGATTGACAATCATATACCCGTCGCCGGATCAGAAAACGTATCTAGGTATAGTAGAGCATCTGGCCTATTTGGAGGGCATTCGTATGGATAGGGACCTTCTTAGGTCAAGGGCTTTGCAGTGGACACTATGGCACAACGAACGTTCGGGCCGTACTGCCCGACAGTTTGTCAATGAGCTTAAGGCTGAACAAGAGATGGAGTCTTGATGGAAAGAGGTGGCTTGAGGTAAGGAAGGGTGACGGTAGGCAAAATCCTAGCGTCACCCTGTTTGCCATGGGCGAAGTTTGTCAAACTAGCGAGTGTCTTGCCGTCGCAGTTCCTCTACCGATGCGGTACCGGCTTTACGGCCAGTAGTGAAGTCTACCTCAGGGCCATACTCCAAGAGCCATTTTTCGGCTTTGTCGTTATCAGGTGCAGCCAATGCTGTAGATGTCTGGGCAAATTCATTCACGTGTTCCCGACCTTCTTTAGCAGAGATAATGGTACCAGGACCGCCGACACACCCGCCTGCACATGCCATGCCTTCCATGAAGTTGGCGGCGAGCTTTCCTTGTTCAACCAGCTTCAGAAGAGTCATGCATTCTCTAATGCCATCTCCATGGACAGCCTCTATGTTGAGGGAGGGATCTATGCGGTTAACTGCTCGGGTGATGGCAGCTGTCACCCCTTCGGTACGGGCGTAGATGCGCCCATCGTGGGAGGCATCCTCCATCGTGGTCTCTTCGCCTATACTAGCTAGATCAACCTTTGCTGCTTCAAATAGAGCCGCGGCTTCCCGAAACGTTAAGACAGAATCAATAGCACCTTTCAGATCGGGTCTTTGTGCCTCAGCCTTCTTAGCTACACAAGGGCCGATGAAAACGACCGTACAATCCTCTTTGGCTTTGAGTAGCCGGCCTAGGGCAATCATGGGAGAGACTGAATGGGAGACAAGTTCTACCAGCTTAGGCTTGGTCTTTTCAACCAATCGCATGAAAGCCGGGCAGCAGCACGATGTGATCATGAACTGCTCCCCCTTGTGGAATCTCTCTACCAGCTCTTCGGCCTCCTGAGTAGTGATAATATCAGCAGTCATCGCCACTTCATATACTCCGTGAAAGCCCAGCTGCAGTAAAGCTCCCTTGAGCTTGGTAGGAGTGACATCGAGGCCAAACTGGCCGACAAAAGCAGGAGCTAGAATGGCGTAAACGGGCTGCTCATCGCTTCTCATGAGTAGATAAGCTACCCTGGCAAAGTCCGAGCGGGCTACAATGGCTCCAAGAATACAAGCATCGACACATAGCCCGCATTCTATGCATCTATCCCAATTGATGGTGATTCCTTCGTCTGAATGGACTAAGGCATCTGTAGGACACACATGGCTGCAGCGCTGCCGCCCATCATCACAAGCGCGACAGACATCCCGCATGTGGGTAAACAGTGCACCTTCTTCGCTAAGAAGCATGTCAATGCGTTGGGCTACGATGGGCCGCCAAATATCTCGTTCTTTGGTATCGGTAAAACAGTCATCCGTTATCTCCCCGGCGAGTCTTTTCTTATCGAAGGGTTTCTCCCCCTTGCGGATAGCCTGGGCAACTCCCTTGAGAATCCGTTGGGTAAAGACATGCTTATTCATCTTTGACCTCCTGGGTAGTTCCATGATCTTCTCTCTCCCTACAGACTTAGGCTTAAGGATATGCTTCCCTTCTAAGGCGGAAGAAATCTACTGTATGCTGTGGAGACTAACCACAATACAGTCGGGCTATTACCCTGGATGAAGCACCTTGAAGTGCTTACCTAGAACGAAAAACTCGTCGGTTTAGCAGGATTTGCGGGACTATCGAGAAAAGAGATAAAGGACCTGACAATGAGGAGGTGAACCGGCCGCTGGCCATGAAAGCCATTAACTATTGGTGGCCGGGTACGAGCATGGAGATCCTAAGGGACGATATCAATCTGGGGAAGTTCAAGGCAGCTATATTCGACTTCGACGGCACCATTAGCCTAATTCGAGCCGGTTGGCAAGATGTGATGTACCCGTATTTTGTGGAAGTGCTGGCGGCGACTCCAGGTGCTGAGAGCCTTACGCAGATAGAGCACTTAGTCAAAGAGTTCGTCGATCTACTCACTGGCAAGCAGACTATCTATCAGACTATTCGGCTGGCGGAAGAGGTAGAAAAACGGGGTGGAGAGCCCCTTACGCCCCTTGAGTACAAACATGAGTATTTGCGTCGGTTGTGGGAGCAAATTGAGCATCGAGTCCAGGGGTTGGAAGATGGCTCCATTGATCGAGAATCAATGCTGGTTCCTGGCTCTATGGGGCTCCTAGAAGAGCTCAGAGCCCGGGGTCTCACCTTATACCTAGCAAGTGGTACCGATGAGCCGTATGTGATCAACGAAGCGACTATCCTCGGCGTAGCGGATTTCTTCGATGGTGGCATCTATGGTGCCCTAGACCGCTATGAGGATTTCAGTAAAGCGAAGGTTATTCAAGAGATCATCAAAGACCACCAATTGTCCGGTGAAGAGCTCTTGGGCTTCGGTGATGGTTATGTAGAGATTGAGAACGTGAAGGCGGTAGGAGGATATGCGGTAGGTGTCGCCTCCAACGAGCTCACCCGTGAAGGTATCAATGAATGGAAGCGAAGTCGCTTGACAAGAGCAGGCGCTGACATGATCATCCCTGATTACCGAGAACTACAGGAGCTAATAGATCACCTCTTTCCACACGTCTAGTCGCTGATAGTTAAAGGAGGTCCAAGGAAAGTGGATGATATAAGGTGGGAAACGCTCTTGCAGGAGTTTCCAAGAAAGAAGATCCTGGTGCTGGGAGATTTCTTTCTGGATCGCTATTTGGAGATTGATGCTGCCCTCGATGAGCCTTCTTTAGAGACAGGCCTAACAGCTTACCAGGTAGTGGGCACGCGCCTAAGTCCCGGGGCCGCTGGTACCGTTGCCAACAACCTAGTTGCTCTAGGGGTGGGACACATCCTAGCCTTGGGAGTAGGAGGTGAGGACGGCCACGGTCTAGAGCTAAGGAAGGTCATGGCTGAACGCCAGATTGATGCTGCATATATGATCTGGGATAGCGAAACAGTAACCCCCACCTATACCAAACCCATGCGGAAAGAAGATGGCGAGGAGCGGGAGCTCAACCGCTTGGATTTCCACAACCGAAGCCAGCTACCCATAAATTTGGAGGATGAGTTGATCCGGCGCCTTTGGAGGTTGGTACCAGAGGTGGATGCAGTCCATGTGATGGATCAGGTTGAGTGGGAAGGATGTGGCACGGTAACACCAAGGGTGCGAAGGGAGCTGGCGGTTATTGCAGGGCAATACCCCAAGCTCCCAATCCTGGCTGATTCTCGAGCTAATATCCATCGTTTCCGGGATATTTCTATCAAAATAAACGTTAGGGAAGCTCTAGTGGCTGCCGGGATGGAAGTTCGGGATCCCAATGAAGAGCTCGCCGCTAGGGCAGGGGAGATTTTGGCAAAGGAGCTAGCCCACCCGGTATACGTAACTATGGCGGAAAAGGGGATGTTGGTAGTAGAGTCCGAGGGTAAGATTACCCATGTTCCCGCTGTTCCGATTTCTGGTCCCATTGACCCAGTAGGTGCCGGAGACAGTGTGTCCGCAGCCGTTATCTCAGCTTTGTCGGCTGATGCATCACCGGTGGAAGCCGCTATTTTGGGTAATGTTGTTGCTTCTATCACTATTCAGCAAGTCGGGACTACCGGTACCGCTTCACCGCAGCAGATACTCCGTCGCTTGAATGACTGGCAATATACTCTGCGAACCTTATGATGGTGCTTTCGATCCATGGGGAAAAGGGGGAAAAGCCGTGGTTTGGAGATTAGTAGGTGTCTTTGTTTTGGGCGTACTGGCCGGAAGCATGCTGAATCGGTTTATCTATTGGTGGCCAAGGCAGGAGGAAGGCGGTACACTTCAGTCAGCCTGCCCCCACTGTGGTAATCTATGGCAAGGCCTAGAGCAAATTAGCCTGTGGGGACTGTGCTTCTCGGGAGGCAGGTGCCATTATTGTGGTGACCATATACCGCTTCGGTATGTGCTTGTGGAGCTGATGACCGGTATACTCTTCGTGCTGGTTGCCCTTAGAGGTCAAGGTGCTTTGGACTTGATTAGGCTTTTCCTCTTTGTTTTGCTTCTAGTACCCCTCTTTTTCATTGACCTAAAGCACCATCGCCTGCCCAATATCCTGACCATGCCTGGCATTGCCCTGGGGTTTGCATTATCAGCGGGCTTAGGTCAGCTCAAAAGCGCCATCGCCGGGTTTGTGGTGGGAGGAGGAGTGCTCTTTCTTGTGGCTCTTATCACCCGGGGGGGCATAGGCATGGGTGATGCTAAGCTCCAGGCCATGGTAGGAGCCTTTTTGGGGTTGCGTCTTATGCTCATCTCCTTAGCCATAGGGATAATCCTAGGTGGGGTGGTGGGTTTGGTATTACTACTCTTTCAAATCCGGGGGCGTAAAGACATGATCCCGTATGGCCCGTTTTTGATAACAGGGGCGATCTTGGCCTCGCTAGTCATAGCATAGGAAATAAGAAAACAGGGGGGATTACTGTGTTGCGTAGTGTTCTGACCCATCCTGAGATACTAAGCAGCCTGGCTAGGGCAGGTCATGGTTCTAAAGTGCTAATTGCCGATGGAAATTATCCTTTTTCCACAGGAGGCAGCCCCGCAGCTGATCGAGTCTACTTGAATCTAAGCCCGGGCATACCGTTGGTTACTGATGTCCTGCAGGCGGTACTCTCCGCTATCTACGTGGAGGCTGCCCACGTAATGGTTCCTCCAACGGGCCCGGAACCGCCTATTTTTAGGGAGTTTCGAGACCTTTTGGGAAATGACGTGCCTTTACAAACTCTAGGTCGGTTCGAGTTCTATGAAGCTGCCCGGGGACAAGATACGGCACTTGTTGTTGCTACCGGGGAGCAAAGGGTTTACGCCAACATACTCTTGACCATTGGGGTAGTGCCGCCACCAGCGGGGTAATAGGGTAATGCAAAAACTAACCACCCATAGGCAAAACCACGCTGTTTCAAAAGGAATTGGGCGAGCATCGTCGAAACGGTATATTGGTCGAGTTTACCATTCTGGGGAATCTACATTTAGGAGGGGAAAGTATTGAAGAGATTGATCACAGGCGTAGTAGTATTCTGTATGGTGCTGGGCCTGGGCTCCATGGCCTTTGCTCAAACAGGGGAAGTATCCGTTGATCAGTGGTTTACGAACCATAAGCTGGAGACAGAGATTGGCTCCGAGGACAAGTTCGAGGCTACAGCTAGGCTAACGGGAGTCAAGGGTACATTTGATATTACAGATAAGATCGGTATTGCCGGTTCCTTTGTCTTCGGAAAAAGTGATGACTTCAAAGATAAGACTCCCAAGGTACATGGCGAGTTAAGCAACATGGGTATTGCCCTGCAGTACAAGGTAATCCCCATGGTGAAGGCCCAGGCAGGGTTCTTTAGCGGGGGCTACAAGTTGCCGGATGGGGACGAGTACAAGATGTCTGGCATCACCGTTGGCGCCGCGGTAGACGCTGCCGTTGGTAACGGTATCGGCATCTTTGGCGAAGCTGCCTATGCTCCCATAGTCACTGCTAAGTTGGATAAGGAAGAGCTCAAAGACTCCAGCATGATGGCTTTTGAGGCCGGTGGCAAGTATGATTTCGGCCAGTTCGGCGTTAAGGCTGGTTATCGGTATCAGGGTTTCACGTTCAAGCAGGAGAAGGAAAAGGAGAGTGACAGCGCTACCTTCTCTGGCTTCTTTGTTGGCGCTAGCGTCAACTTCTAAGCCAGGGCTAAGCTGTCTAGTAGAGCGGATAATCAAGGGTGCCTCCGGGCACCCTTCTTTTCATATAATCGAATTGCAGGGTGCCCCCATGAGGGCACTCTTTTTGGGTAGTCGTCGCCAAACCAAAATCCAGATGCTTGCTTAGCTTGTCATGGCCCTTCTCTCCTATCCTGCCGCAAATTGTGCACCTTCCCCGGACTTCTGCTTACTATATCCTAAGATACAAGGGGGAGAGATCATGTCGATGCCAGAGGTGAAGTTGGAAAAGCTGGAGTTTATCGGGGCAGGCAAACATGGTGAGGTCTACAAGCTCGATGATAAGCGCTGCATCAAGATCTACAAGACATGGCGATACTTACGCAGGGAGCTGGCGGCCCTCCAGCGGGGAGCAAGCGCACCCTTCTTCCCCCGGGTATATCAGGTGGGTCGGGATTATATTATCCGAGAGTATGTCCCCGGAATCCCGTTGAATCGTTACTTAAGGAGCAATCCCCTCACAGAGGCTATGGCTAGGCAGATGGTGGAGATAGTGGAGACTATGCGCCGATTGCGTTTTCGTAGAGCTGATACCAGGTTGTCCCACATTATTATCGATCCCAAAGGCAAGCTGTGGGTTATCGATCCCGTCAATACCATGAAGCCCAGTCCTCCTTTTCCCCGCAAGCTGCTCAAAAGTCTAATGCGCCGTGGTATGGACGGCGAATTCCTTGAATACGTGAAGCAACGCTACCCCGAGGTGTATACCCGGTGGGAGAAACACTTGGCGAGCTTGGCGAGTGCGTGAGAAATGACTCCACTGCAACGCAATACAATATGTTGACAAAGCTGCCGAATCTTCCTTGACTTTCCCCAGACCCAGCCATATAATGTACCCAATATTCACAAATTGGTGTCTGCCTGATGATGGGGTGGTCATAATGCAGGCTATCGAAGTCGAGGGATTGGGGAAGGTTTTTCAGACCAAGGAGAAAGGGGAAGGCCTAAGAGGGAGCGTTGATGCCATTTTCCGGCCCCGCTACAGATCAATCTCTGCGGTAAATGACATCTCTTTCCAGGTACAAAAGGGAGAGATGGTAGCTTTCATTGGGCCCAATGGTGCGGGCAAATCCACTACCATTAAGATGCTTACCGGCATTTTGCACCCAACTTGTGGTCTAGCCAGGGTCTTGGGGTTAATCCCTTGGCGAGATAGGTACCACCTATCCTTTCATATAGGTTCGGTCTTTGGCCAGAAGTCTCAGCTATGGTACCACCTCCCACCGGCGGATACCTTTGCTCTTTTGGGCAGGATCTATGAGCTTGAGGCTGATGATTTCCGCAGTCGTCGGAACATGCTCGTCGATGCCTTTGAGATAGGGGAA
>JAAYRF010000237.1 GCA_012518905.1 Bacillota bacterium
GATACCTACAGAAAACGATCTGTGTGAGTTGTATGGCGTAAGCCGGATCACTGTGCGAGAGGCTTTGGCTGAGCTGGAACGAGAAGGCTATGTTACCCGTAAACGGGGGCGCGGGACTTTTGTGGCCGTGCCCAAAATTGAGCAGAACCTTATGGGCATCTATAGCTTTACCGAGGAGTTTCGTAAGCGAGGTCTCACCCCGCGCAGCGAGGTGTTGGAGTTTGTGCGCATGCTTCCGGAAGGGGATGTCCAGGAGGCGTTGGGCATCGGTGGTGGTGAAGCGGTCTACTATCTCAAGAGGCTGCGCTTCGCCGATGACACCTTGATGGCCATCGAGTGCACATATCTGCCTTACAACTGTTTTCCCAACCTTTCCCGGGAGCAGCTGATGGAAGCGCCTTTGTATGATGTGTTGCGCAATGACTATGATTTGGTGCTGACTTCGGCACAGGAAACGTTTGGTGCTGTGCTGATTCAGCCTCCGGATTCATCGATGTTTGGAGTGGAACCTGGGGCTCCAGGTCTTGAACTACAAAGGTATTCATATAGTGGCAGTACCTGCGTGGAGTATACCATAGGGGTAATCCGAGGGGACAAATTCCGCTTTACCGTCAAGTTGGAGTAGTAAGCTCGGGTCTATGGCCATTATTGTTATGATAATATGACATAAAAGGGTGCATGTTAATGTATTTGACGAGGAAGGAGACCTTGCTGCAGTACGAAGCATTGGAGAAGACCTTCGATTACCTTTTGTCAGAGCGTGATCGGGTGAAGCGAGCCTTCGCTGGGGAACTAGCAAGGCTACTATTCATCGGCTGTGGCTCAGGCTATTATCTGTGTCAATCAGCGGCTGTGTCTGCAACCTTACGATTGCCGGTACATGGTATGGCTATGGCAGCTGGCGACCTAATGCTTAATGGATTTCGCTATCAGGGGCTAATGCCTAATACACTTCTGGTTGCCCCATCAAGATCGGGTAGTACCAGTGAGGTGCTGGAGGCGATCAAGTATGGCAAAGCCAATGGAGCTAGGGCTATCGGCATAGCGGCTAAGGAGGATAGCCCCCTGGAGGAGCTGGTAGAAGAATGCTTTGTTTTGCCTTGGGCTTTCGATGAAGCGGTGTGCCAGACTAAGACAGTGACTAACCTATATACCGCTAACCTGATCCTTATGGCTCTTGTCGCCGATGATAAGACGCTACTGGCCGAGATTGAGCAGGCTATAAAGCGGGGCCCCGAGTTTATGGAGCGATGGGAAGAGACCTCGAAGGAGATCGCTAAAGCAGATTGGTCTCGGGTTGTGGTACTCGCCGATGGTGAACTGGAAGGGATCGCTGCCGAGGCGGCTCTGGCCTTTGCCGAAATCTGCCAGGCTCCGGCTAGTTATCATCATGTTTTGGATGTCCGGCATGGCCCCATGGTCTTGATTCGGGAAGACACTTTGGTGATCATGGCAAGCACAGGCCAGGAAGAAATGCACCAGAAACAGCTTGTTGAAGACCTGCAGGGCCGGGGAGCGAAGGTAGTCGTAGTTGGACCTGTAGGAAGCGATTGGAAGGCCAATTGGTATGTTTCTGTCCCGGCGTATGAGCACTACGGAGTCACAGGTATTCCCTTCATTTATATCCCACAGTCTGTATCTTTCTTCAAAGCTATGGAGCGGGGTATTAACCCAGATGTACCTGATGGGCTCGACGCATGGATAGAACTGCCTGGTTCGGAGAAGTAGGGTTGTGCCTGAAAGAGACACCTGATGTTTTGTTTGGGCACTTCGTGTGGAGGCAAGCACATGGTATGGTGCCGACGATGTTAACTGAATGGATTAATGCGCGGGGGTGGAGGTGTTGAGGCAGGAATTTGACGTATTGGCAATAGGAGAGCTAAACCCGGATCTGATTTTCTTAGGGCTCCAAGGTGAGCTGGGCCTTGGCCGAGAGACATTGGCAGACCAATTTCACATGCGGCTAGGTAGTTCTACTGCCATAGCTGCAGCACAAATGGCTGGCCTAGGTCTTAAGGTTGCGTTGGTTAGCCGTGTGGGTAAGGATGCTTTTGGAGCCTTTTGCCGTGGCCAACTGGAGCATTATGGGGTAGATACCAAGTACCTGATTGAGGATGCCGACGCTGCCACGGGGGTCACAGTATCTGTCTCCTACCCAGAGGACCGGATGCTACTTACCCACTTGGGTACTATATCTAGGCTTAGCCGAGCAGATGTGAGTGATGCCATGTTGCGTTCGGCTCGCCACGTGCATGTTTCTTCGTTTTATTTGCAGGATGGCTTGCGCCCAGGGTGTGTGGACCTATTTGGCCGAGCGAAGTCTTTAGGACTTACCATATCACTAGATACAGGGCATGATCCCAGTGAGGTTTGGGATTCGGGAATAGGAGAGGTACTCCATCATGTTGATGTCTTCTTTCCCAACGAGGTTGAACTTGGGAATATAGCTGTTGGCGATACTCTAGAAGAAAAGGCTAAGAAACTGGTTGCAGAAAGGCCAGGGTTGGTTGTGGCAGCAAAGCTGGGAGCGAAGGGATGTCTTCTGGCTGACACAAACGGGCTCCACCACATACCGGGGTATGTGGTAACTCCCATCGATACAACTGGGGCCGGCGACTCTTTCAACGCCGGGTTTATAGCAGGGATGCTATCAGGGTTTTCGCTGCAGCGATGTGGAGAACTAGGTAACGCTTGTGGTGCGTTATCTACACAGCAGGTAGGTGGGGCAGGCGGGCTTCACAGTATCGCAGGCATGGAAGAATGGATGGAGCAAGCGGAGGTTAGGAATATCAGCCACACACTATAAAGTGACAAGTACAGCAAAGTGACCAGCACAGGGTAAATGAGCCC
>JAAYRF010000030.1 GCA_012518905.1 Bacillota bacterium
TCATACTGTCCCGTTTGAATATATGAGTGGGTATGGGGTTCTACCCCGGGAGCAATACGGAGGAGAATATCTACCACGACCTCCCGAGAGGCAGCCAGATCCTGAAGAAGCAAAAGCTCATAGAGATTATCAACGACGATCCGTCCAATACCATGATCAATGGCCATGGCTAGCTCCGCGGGAGACTTGTTGTTGCCGTGGAAATAAATGTGCTCTGTAGGAAAATCGGCAGCCAAAGCAGTATATAGCTCGCCTCCGGACACTACGTCCAGACCCAATTGCTCTTGGGCAATAATTCGACAAATGGCTGTGGTAAGGAGGGCTTTGCCGGCATAGATCACTTGGCTGCCCGGCAGAAAGCTGGCGAAGGCCATCTTATAGTCGCGCGCCCTTTGCCGCATAATCTGTTCATCCAAAACATAGAGTGGTGTTCCATAGTCATGGGCTAGCTCTACTGTATCACAGCCACCAATCATGAGATGGCCCTTATCGTTTACGGACATAGTGCCCCCAAGCATTCCCCAGCCCCCTTAGTAACCAAACACAGCAGCAATTATGTCTTATCATAGCATAGTCTGCTGTAGGGGGTCAACGAAACTCAGAGCCATCCAAAACGTCCTTAGCTCGATTTGCCTGCTCCTAGGCTAAGAAGCATTGTGGGGATGAGCTGCAGTAACCTTTTCCATGCCCCAGCGCCCACACCGGGAACCCCATCGGGCTATCAACACTCCATCCATATGGATATTGATGATTTCGCAGCGATTAGCACAGTCTCCGCACTCGAAGCTATCGATAGCATAGTCCGCGAAAGTAACAGCAAAACCACGAAAGCTGGTTGGTAGCCCGGTGTCTTCAGCATAGGCCTTCGCTAGTAGAGCGGCTCCTAGGGCTCCCATGACATCGAAGGCTACTGGCACCACAACCGGGCAATCCAGCTCTTCTTCCAGGGCTTTGCGCATGCCAAGATTGGCAGCCACACCGCCTTGAAAAAGCACCGGTGGACGTATGTCCTTACCCTTGCCCACGTTGTTCATATAATTGCGTACCATGGCCGCACAGAGTCCAGCGAGAATATCGGACATGTCGTGACCCACTTGTTGCTTGTGGATCATGTCCGATTCGGCAAACACGGTACACCGACCAGCAATTCTCACTACGTTCTTCGATCTTAAGGCAATCTCCCCAAACTCAGCGATGGGGATCCCAAGCCTAGCCGCTTGTTGGTCCAAGAACGATCCAGTCCCAGCGGCACATACTGTATTCATCGCGAAATCTGTGACTACACCTTCCCGCAGTATGATGATTTTCGAATCCTGTCCACCTATTTCGATCACCGTCTGTACATCGGGTCGGAAATGAATAGCTGCTACGGCGTGGGCTGTGATCTCATTCTTGACAACATCGGCACCAACTATTGCAGCAGCCAGCTGTCGTCCACTACCAGTAGTTCCCACTGCTCTTACCTTGATCCCTGGCATAGCTCGGCAAATTCCGGCCAGACCTTCTTGCACCGCCGGAATAGGCCGACCTTGGGTACGTAAGTATTCCTGATACACAATTTGGCCCTGCTCGTTAGCAACAATCAAATTGGTGCTCACCGATCCCACATCTATGCCTAGATATAGCTCATCGTGGTACAGCAATCCGGGTCCCCTTTCTGTCCTCGCCCCGTCCCCCCAGCTTATGTAGGTTGGCATATCTACCTTGACGTCTACTGGCCAGAAGATCCACAAAGGCCTCTAATCTAGTCTGTATACCGGCTTCAGCGGAATGCTCATCCACTACAATAGTAAGAATTGGTATCTGGTAGTCTCTGCTAACCAAGGGCAGGACGCTCTGAGCCACAATCTCCGGCATACAGGTAAAGGGCAAAATGTGGACTATGCCATCAACTCCTTCTTTGGCCAGCGCCACACTGTGGGCTACTGACTCAAGACCATGGCCCCCCACAAAATGCTCTAGATACGGTCGGGCCAAACGATACAGATGGGTATCATTTTTCAGCCTGAGTGTAGACAACACGATATGATGGAGAATCCAATCACTGAACCAAAGCTGGCGACGCACCACAACGCCCATCTCTCCCAGATACTCTTCCAGATGGAAATTGACAAATGGCTCAAGGACTGTATAGATCTCACCCACTATGCCCACTATTAGCACCGAACGCCCAGGCTCTTGTGGCAAACTACCTAGCTGACTCTGGCCCTGCCTAACGGCCTCTCTAACCTTAGTAACCGTATCAGCACAGTCTATCTGATACAGAATGTTGCGCAAAACCCTCGTGGTGCTACCTTTTTGTATCTCATAGGCTCTGATCACGTGGGTTAGCTGCTCGATTCTATCACAAGCTACGAATTTGGCCCATGCCAAGCGGATAGCCTGCACTACCTGACGAGGGCTGACATTATGGGCCAATTGTCTCAGCTTGTCTCCAAGCTCCCGCCAACCGTTACAGGGCGGTTCCAAGATAAACATTTGGAGGGGAATATCCAGATCCAGCAGGATCTCCTGCTCCACATAACCATAGAATCCAAAGCGGCAAGGGCCTATGCCTCCCGCCATTAAAATAGCCTCTGCTCCTTTTTCCCACGCCTCTAGATAGTTGCCGATGTTGATCTTCAAGGGCAAACATGCAGATTCCGGCGCATGGCGAGCACCTAAAGCCAGTGTTTTCTGGGTGCATTCAGGAGGCACTATGGCCTCATGGGCAAGACCTTCAATCAGGGCCCGAAAAGGGATATAAGCTGTACCCATGTGGGGAAACGTCAGCTTCACTTTCTCTGCCTCCAACTCAGCATATCCACAAAAGCCTCCAGTCTAGTCAAGACTCCTGCTTCCCCAGTGTGTTCGTCGAGATTGAGAATTAGCTGGGGGATTTTGGATTCCCGTCGAACGGTGCGCTCAACCAGCTCTGCAGTAAGGGAATCCGTGCCACAGGCAAAAGCAGTAATATAGATGATTCCAGCTACGGGCGCCTCCATGTACTCCCTGGCCGCTCCCAGTATCTTCCGACCAGATGTCCAGAACATGCGCTTAGGCCAGCGATCTGCTTGGACATCAATCCGCTTAGGCGACAGCATATCTACTGTCACAACATCAACGCCCATCCTTTCAAGTCGTGATATCGCACCCATGTTGGCATACTCATCATAAACGAGATAACTGTGTCCCAAGAGCCCGACAGACAAGGGTACA
>JAAYRF010000238.1 GCA_012518905.1 Bacillota bacterium
GGGGCCCCTCGACTCAATGCCTCGATACCTATTGCTCCGGAACCGGCATATAGATCGAGAAACCACCCAGCTGTAGCTTGCTGACCTAGGATGGCGAACATGGACTCCTTTACCCGATCTGCTGTCGGTCGCGTTCTTTGACCCTTAAGGGACTGTAGTCTTCTACCTTTAGCAGTACCAGTGATTACCCTCATAATAGACCACCGATCCTATTTTTCCCAGTAGGTTTCCTAGGGGTGATGAGCATAGTGGCCTTGGGAAAAGCACACATTAATATCGGAGTACGGTTTAACCCTCCCCCAAATGCATAGGAAGTGCGATAGGCCGCAATTAGCCGATTCGCCCTTCCTCCGGTTTCTCCTCTCCCCCGATGGCGGTCCTTTCAAGGCCGCCATCGTGCTTTGGCAAAGAAAAACCTCGCCGAGTCAGTTCTTCCTTCAATCGCTGATGATTCGCCGCCAAGAGCAGGGGATCCGCTGACACAATTTTTTCGGCTAAAGTGTGGGCCTGCTCCACGATTTTTGTGTCCTTCACCAAATCTAGAAACCGCAGCCCAAATATTCCGGATTGCCTAGTACCTAAGACCTCGCCTGGGCCCCGCAATCTCAGATCAGCCTCTGCCAGAAGGAATCCATCTTGTGTGTTCCGAATGAGGTCTAGGCGTTTGATCGCTTCCTCGGTAGAAGGCTCCCCTACAAGTAGGCAAAAGGAAACTGCAGCACCTCGCCCTACTCGGCCCCGTAGCTGGTGCAGCTGTGCCAGACCAAATCTCTCGGCGTTTTCCACGGCCATGACTACGGCGTTGGGCACATCTACCCCAACTTCGATTACCGATGTGGTGACGAGTATCTGCCAATAGCCGTTGACGAAGTCCTCGATCACTTTCTCCTTCTCTTTGGCCTGCATCTGGCCATGCAGCAACCCAATTCTCACACTATCGAAAACAGGCAAAGACTGCAGCCGGCCCACTTCTTTACTGGCAGCCAAAGCTGGGGATGGTCCATCCTCGGCCCCTTCCACCAGAGGATATACTATGTACGCCTGGTATCCCAGTTCGATCTGGTGTCTGATAAATCTATACATATCATCTCGATCGCGGGGAGATATCCATCGTGTATCAACCGGTCGCCGCCCCGGAGGCAGTTCATCAAGGATTGATACATCCAAATCCCCGTACAAAGTCAAAGCCAACGTCCTGGGGATGGGCGTTGCTGTCATTACCAGTAGATCACTCAAACCTTTTTGCACCAACGCTTGCCTCTGGAGCACTCCAAAACGGTGTTCTTCGTCGATAACTGCCAAGCCCAACCGGGCAAACTCCACGTAGGGCTCGAGCAAAGCCTGGGTTCCCACAACTATATGCCAGTCTCCTTCAGTCAGACCTCGGTAGATCTCTGCTTTCTCTTGGCTGGCTAGACTACCGGTTAACAGCACCACTTCTATGCCAAGCTCTCCGAGAAGTGATCGCAGACGGGTATAATGCTGTCTAGCCAAGATTTCCGTAGGGGCCATCAGTGCCCCTTGATACCCGGCCTCCACCGTCTTGACCAGGGCATACACAGCGACAATGGTTTTGCCGGAGCCTACATCTCCCTGCAGTAGACGTCGCATGGGATAGGAAGACTCCATATCCTTAGCTATTTCCTGCATCACACGTTTTTGTGCATTGGTCGGCTCGAATGGTAGCGTTGCCAGTAACGCATCGGTTAAAGGTCCATCGGCGCAGTGAACTGGCCCAGGGTAGCTTCTTTGTCTATGCCTCTTAGAAAAAACAACTATCTGGTAAAATAAAGCCTCATCAAAAACAAGCCGTTCCCTGGATCGAGCGGCTTCTTCGAAAGAGTTAGGTGCATGTAGCCCAACCA
>JAAYRF010000239.1 GCA_012518905.1 Bacillota bacterium
GTAGAAGTGGTGCCCTTCTCTGGGCTTATTCGCCATCGCCGGGGCTAGATTCTAATAGCCAAAGGGTAAAGCTATGGGATCACCATCCCATGGCTCTACCCTTGCTTTGTTTCCTCTAGATCTTACATGCCAGCCTTTGCCGATATATCCCGTTTCCCTTGTCTTCCCAGCAATATGGCAGCCAAAATCAGCTGTATGATACCAAAGAGTGGTGCCGCCATCATACCCAGACCTAACCCTGCGGCATCGGAAAAAGCTCCCACTAACAAGGGCAATAGCATGCCGCCTAGGGATGCGAAGGTGATCATGTAGCCCGTTACTGTTCCTGTCAGTTCAGAAAAGATGCCAGTACCACAGGCCACCGCCGTGGGAAACAGCCCGGCGACAAAAAAGCCTGTTAGCCAAAAGGATCCGGCAATCCACCAAAACTGGCGTGCTATTACCGCCGAGGTCACAAATACCAGGCCACCGGAAGAGCAGATCAAGAGAGTCTTAGGATAGCCTAGTCGTTCCGAGACGCCTCCCCAAACCATGCGTCCTAAAGTAAGACCAACGTTATATAAAGCCAACACCGATGAAGCAGCCAGCACAGTAGCCGTCAGCTCTTGGGAAAGATAAGTATTGACCCAGCCAACGATGATACCGCCCATGCCACTATAGGTAAACATGATGCCGCTGAGCAGCCAAAACTCCGGTGAGGCCAAAACGGCCTTTCTCACCTTGGCCAGCTCGGCCTTGCCTGCACCTTTTTGGCCCGTGGCCTGGGGATAGGACTGACTGGCCGCGAAGATAGCATGGATTCCTGCTAAGAGTGCAACAGCCACAAAGAGAAGCCGCCAAGATTGCACAACACCCAAGAAAAAGGCAGCTACCAGTGGTCCGAACAAGGAGCCTATCCCGAAGAAAACGTGCAAGCGATTTAGGGCCAGACCCCGCTTCTCCGTATGCAGCTCAGAGACTAGGGCATTGGAAGCTCCATCGAGCATCCCCGATCCGGCGCCTATAACTATGGCACTTAAGATATGCCCAACCCACATAGGACTTAGCCCGTAACCGATGGCACCAATGACCATAAAAATGCCACCTAAGCGCATGACAGGCTTGCGACCCACCCGATCGGACCAGCTGCTGGTGGAGAAAACTGCTACTAGCCGACCCAAACCTTGTGCAGTAAATACAATCCCCGCCGTGGTCAAGGAAAGACCATACTCTTGAATGACCTCAGGCATAACAGGTCCCATTACATTACCAACTATTCCTATAAGGACCAGACTAAGATTGGCAACCCATGTTAATGATACCTTATTCACCTTGACACCCACCTCTCCGATGATATTGTAGGCCGAGGCCAACTGCGAGCACCTACAAGCCTATGCTGATTTCCTCCAACAATCGCCGGCTTTATCCGCCCACCTCCGTTTTATCAGAAATGATTCTGCCCCCGCGTACGGCTAGCAAAAGGGGACAGATAGACAAGAGCATAACTATTACGGTAGCAGTAATCAGGCCGCTAGAGCGCCCAGCACTGCGAATCAGCAGACCCGTAACAGGTGGAAATACCACTGTACCCACTTGAAACATGGTCACCACCACCGCGATAGTCTCCGCAAGATTAGCGGGACCCGAGTTTTCACTAGCCTCTGTATTACCTGCTGGTGCGATAATACCCAAGGCAAATCCCTCAATGGCAACTACCAGCAAGAGCACTGGTAAAGTGGGGTAGCAAAAACCAAGAAGGAGAGCACCACCGGCGATCAAAGGCACAATCCCGAGGATAAGCTGATTATTCACATATCGTAGAATCTGAGCGTATAAGGCTCGGGAGAAAGTGCCAAATAGCTCCCTTAGCGATAGCAAGAGGCTCGCCATGGTAGCCGCATAACCCACATCCTGAACGAAGAGTATGAAGAATGCCCCCCCGATGGAGGTAATAAAAGCAGCACTCAAGAATTGAGACATCATGGCAATGACAAGTCTCTTGTTCCTGACCATTGCAGGGATCGCCCGCAAGGACTTGGAAATAGCCAAACCCAACCGATCCAAAGAGGCCTGTATTGGCAAAGGTCTGAGTAGAAAGGTAAGCAGCAAATTAACCATGGCCATAGCTAGCCACACTAAAAGCACCAGTCGATACCCCGACCATTCAACCAGGGCACCGGCAATAACAGGTCCAACCACTAGACCTACCCCTTGGGCGGCAGTGTTTGCAGCTTGGGCAGCATAAACAGCGTTGGGTTCCGCTGCTTCACATAGGTAGGTTAGATTTGAAGGCCAAAAGAAGGCATTGGCTATACCGAAGACGACTTGGGCAAGCAATAGCTGCTCAAAGGATTGGGCGGTTAAGTATAATGCAGCTGCCACAACGCCAGCTGCCGTACTGAAAATGAGGACGTTTCGTCGTCCAAATCGATTTGATATCGGTGCTGACGGAATCATAAGAAGCATAGCCAAAATCCCTGGGGCAGCCACCAAAATCCCCACTTGCGAATCTGCCACTCCCAAGACGCTAGTACTAAAGGTTGGTACCACAAACATCCCGATATTGATCGTCAGTGCAAACAATCCCGCGATGAAGGAGCACATCCAGACGTTACGGTTCAAGCCCATCCTCCTAATACAATAGAGTGAGTTATTCACTAAATCACATGTATCTATCTTTAGACCTCTTCCACACTTACCAATAGGCTCCTGCTTCCCTGCCCCCAACGGGAAAAAAGGGTCCCGCTTGACGGAACCCCTGCTAGTGCTTGGACTCACTAGCCCTTAATACCGGTTATGGCAATACCTTCAATGAAAGTCCGCTGGGTGAAGAAAAACAGTACCAGGATGGGAAGCACTACCAAAGTGGAAGCCGCCATGAGAAGCTCCCATTCTACGTAGTTCGTGGTTCTGTACATTTGCAGACCGATAGCAAGGGTATACTTGTCATTGGAATGCAAATAGATCAGTGGACCGAGAAAATCGTTCCAGCTGCCGAGGAACTGAAACAAGGCGATAACTGCCAACACCGGACGAGAAAGGGGAAGAACTATACGCCTAAATATCCCCAATTC
This sequence comes from Bacillota bacterium, assembly GCA_012518905.1. Classification (GTDB taxonomy): domain Bacteria; phylum Bacillota; class Limnochordia; order DTU087; family DTU087; genus JAAYRF01. The sequence goes on from JAAYRF010000239.1 coordinate 3,054, forward strand.
CGAAGCACCATCGATGCGCGCAGCATCAGAAAGCTCTGTCGGTATGGTCATGAAGAACTGGCGGAGAAGGAAGATGTAAAAAGCATTACCCAAAAAGGAGGGCACAATGAGGGGCTTAAAGGTATTGATCCAGCCCAGCCTTCCAAAAGTGACAAACAGGGGAATCATGGTCACCGGAAAGGGCAACATCATGGTGCTCAAGATCAAGATAAGCAGTGCATTGCGACCTCTCCAAGGAATCTTTGCCAAACTATAGGCTACAAGAGTACTGGATAGAAGGGTTCCTATGATGGTAAAGATGCAGACAGTAACTGTATTCTTCAAGTACAGCAAGAAGGGAATGGCGTTGACGGCGGTACTGTAATTCGCCCACTTAGGTGGCCATGGAAACCAAATAGGCGGGTAGGCCATGACTTGACTAGAATCTTTAAGGGACGTCGTCACCATCCAAAGGATTGGCATGAGAAACACCGCACTCATGGCGATAAGTAATAGCCGCCCTACCATCCGCGAACGTCGCTCTATTCTGCTCTTGGATCTGAAGCCATTGGCCATTTCTATCTCTCCTCCCCTTGATAGTAGACGAACCGTGCCGATGTTTTCATGACAATCAGAACTGTAATCAAGGACAAGAGAAACAACAGCCAGGCCATGGCCGAAGCGTAGCCCATTTTCCCATAGTTGAAGGCGTTGCGATACAAATAAAGTACGTAAAAAAGAGTTGAGTTAGCCGGACCGCCGGCCGTCATGATGTACGCCGGAGTAAATACCTGAAAAGCTCCGAACAACGCCGTTATAATATGAAAGAGGATAACCGGCGATATCATGGGCAGCGTTATGTAGCGGAATTTGGTCCACGAACTAGCTCCATCTAAATCTGCTACTTCATAGAGGCTCCGAGGCACATCCTGGAGTGCTGCCAAGAAAATCATAGCTGATCCTCCTGCCCCCCATTGGGCCATGAGCACAATGGAGAGCTTAGACCATCTGGGATCACTAACCCAACCCGGGCCCCAGATGCCAAACTGCTCCAAGATGAGATTCACCAAACCATACTCCGGGTTAAGCATCCACAGCCAGATAAACGATGATGCAAAAGCCGGTACAATGTTTGGTATATATACGCAGGTTCTGTAAAGAGATACCTCTTTGAGGTTGAGGTTAAGGAGCATGGCCAAGCATAGGGCCACAACCAAGCCCAAAGGGACAGCCAAGGATAGGTAATACAGAGTATTGTATAGGGATTTATGGAAAAGCTCATCCCTAGTAACCATCTGGACATAGTTATCAAAGCCGACAAAAGCCGTTACATCTAGGCCAGTGAACTCTGTAAAACTGTAATATAAAGACGCCAATACTGGGTAAGCAACAAACAGCACAAATCCTATCAACCACGGTGCTGCAAAGGCTAAGCCCATAAGGGTAGTGCGCCTTTCCTGTCTAGTTCTGCCCAAGACATGTACCCCCCTTAGCACGATATGGTTAATCTATGAACGACACTTACATTCACCGAGTTACGATATTGGCGGGAAACTGCGTGTTGTCAAAGTCGCTGCTCTACGTTCTTTGGGGGTGTGGTGGGAGAGGTCCCCTCCCACCACATATCTCTCAACCCAAACTCTCCTAGAAGTGCTTCTCAAGTTCAGGCTGAACTCTTTCAAATACATCATCTAGAGCCTTCTGGGGTGCCTTATCTCCATTGATCACGTAGTCCCTGGCTGCTGTGAGCTCATCCCACAAAAGAGCTCCTACTGGAAGCGCAGGACGGGAACGGGCAAAGGGCAGCATGTTCAGGAACACCTCGTGATACGAATCGGCAAAGAGATCAGCTCGCTCAACCAAGGCCTTAAGGGTAGGCAGGTGGGATGTATCTCTGGTGTAGATCTCCTGCCCCACGGGGCCAGTAGCAAAGCGGGCAAACTCAAAGCCACCTTCGGGATTCTTGGCGCCCCGAGGAACGGCCATAGACCAGCCACCAGCCCAAGTAGTTGGGCCTACGCCAGCCTTGACAGGGATATTGGCCACTCCATACTCCACATCGGGACCGAACCGCTGCAATCCAGCAATCTTCCAATCTCCATCAACGATCATGCTGATCTTGCCAGCAATAAATGGATCCTGGGCTTCAGAACCAAAGGCACTGGCAAAGCCCTGAATAGTTGCGATGCCGTATTCGTCGGCGATTTTCTGCTGCCAAGCAAAGGACTCAACAATAGCGGGGTCATTGACGGTTAGCTTCCTAGCATCGGCATCGTAGAATTCGCCACCAAAGGCCCAGCCCCAGGTGTAGTGCCA
>JAAYRF010000240.1 GCA_012518905.1 Bacillota bacterium
GGAGACATCCGACGTTTCGAGGATTTCTGTGGCTATGACCCCATAAATAGCAGAAACCCCGCTATAGCGGGGTTTCCCTCTGGTCGGGCTGACAGGATTCGAACCTGCGACCTCATGACCCCCAGTCATGCGCGCTAGCCAAACTGCGCCACAGCCCGATTATGACATTATCGCCGGACCTATCCGGCACGACCTATTATAGCACCGTCCATAAAGGATTGCAAGGGGTTTTTGCTGTTAGGCAGTAGTCCGGAATTCACGGTTTTCAAAGAATTTGACCAGCTCAGTGAAGCTTCCCCTACGATCTGGCTCTCGGCGGAAGGGGCCCATATCTAGTAGGCAGTCTTCCACTAAATAAGTCATGATCCCCAGGTCTTTAGCCACTAGATCCTCACAAGTGTTGTTGCCGACCATGATGCATTCATTGGGACTGCGACCAATCACATCGAGGATCTCTCTATAGTACTCCAGATTGGGCTTACAAAACCGGGAAGTCTCATAAGTCGTAACCAACTGATAAGGTATACCATCGATGTCTCCCCATCGCATCCGCTCTTCAATGGCCATGGCTGGAAATACCGGGTTGGTTGCGACAATTACTTCGTATCCGTCACTAACTAGCCGCTCCAAGAGTTTACGGGCCTCTGGAAGGGGTCTAACCCCTAACTCATCTCGGATTTTGGGAAAATCTTCGATATAGAACTCATCGAGAATGGGGGCCATAACTTCCAACGGGACTGCCAAGCCATCGGCAAAATGCTCCCAGAAGACATCCATATTTGTTTTGGTGGCGTCCAGTGAGTTGATCATGGCTTCTGTGGATGCAAGCAAGCGCTGGATAAACTTCTGTGGGTCAATCATATGGGCGACTTTCCTGCTGACGGCCCCCAGGTAGGCCTTGATAAAGGCGTCATAATCATAGTGCACCAAAGTACCATCTAGGTCGAACAACACTGCCTTGATCACTTAACCACCCCTAGATCATTGTCTAGCATAACTATACACTATCTGCTAGCGATTGGGAAGGACGCTAGAAAGGCAGCGAGACATATGTGGAAAAAACAGGAACAAAGCGAACCATTGCAGAATTTGTCAGATATGACCAACTTTCCGTTCTAGCTATTTTGACTGGTGGAGTTACGGACTGACCACAATAACTGCCGTTTTGACTAAGGAGGATTTGAGATGAAACTGGAGCGCGAGTACTTTGAGATCTTTCCCCTCATCGTCCCAGCAGATACGGAGACTACCATCACCATCCGGGGCCTGTTTGATCACTGTCGCTTTCGGGATGGCGCCGAATACGAAGTGACCTACTACCCCAAGGAATATTGGGATGATCATTCTAGGAGAAAAACATTCACCGTCAGAGCCCAGGGCGACGCTCTGGTGATACCCCATCATTTTCAAGAAGAACAGGAGCACGTCTTTCACATCACCGAGGACGTGGATAACGGTCAAAAACCAATAGGGACTTTCTACGTTTACTCCCTATATAGTGACCTGTTCTCAAGAAGACCCTACAAAGGTGACGTCCATATGCATAGTTATTACTCCGATGGAAGGGAGTCACCCGCATACGTAGCAGCCTCCTGCCGCAAAGTGGGGTTTGACTTCATGGCCCTCACCGATCACCATAGATATGCACCGTCCTTAGAGGCAAAGGCAGCCTATCAAGAAGTAGATATAGACCTCCGCATTTTCCCTGGCGAAGAGGTCCATCCTCCTGAGTGTCATACCCACATAGTAAACTTCGGTGGCAGTTTTAGTGTCAACGAGCTTTTCAAAAATGACGAGCAGTACCGGAGAGAAATCAATGGGCTCATTGACGAGCTTAGCCCATTGCCACCACGTGTTGATCCATACCAGTATGCAGCGGTATTCTGGACATTCGAAAAGATCCGTGAAGCCAAGGGGTTAGGCATCCTCTGCCACCCGCATTGGGTGGCCGATAGGCGATATAACATACCACAGCCGTTATTGGACTACATCTTCGAGCAGCAACCCTTTGATGCCTTTGAAGTTCTCGGCGGAGTACCGGTGGAGGACAACAACGTACAAGTCACTTACTACAATGACCAAAGGGCAAGGGGCAAACAGATACCCATCGTAGGTGTAAGTGATTCCCACGGATGTCACCAGCGCGACCAATTCGGTCATTTTGGTGATGTCTATACATTAGTATACTCCCCCTCGCTAGAGCTCCAGGACATCATATCGAGCATCACTGCTCTTTACAGCGTAGCTATGGAGATCATGCCAGGAGAAGAGCCAAGAGTTTATGGTCCCTTCCGCTTAGTGAAATTCGCCAGATTCCTCTTGCGAGAATACATGCCCTATCACGATCCTTTATGCTATGCTGAAGGCAACCACATGCTAGCCTTCAGCGCTGGCGATAGGGAAGCAGCCCATCGCCTAGCAGCATGTAAAGGACAGGTAGACAAACTTAACAAGAAGCTCTGGGCAAAGTAGTGCAAGTAGAGGGTAGGCCTGGTAACGACCTACCCTCTGTGAAATCTTGGATGGCTGTTTTCTTCCGATCCCAAGGGCTAGGCAATGACTTCCTCGCCTAGCCTAAATCTATCATGGATGGCCCTCACTGCCACGTCTACTTTCTTTGCATCAACGAGGCAAGAGACTTTTATCTCTGAGGTACTGATCACCTCGATATTGATACCGTTTTCTGCTAAAGTCTCAAACATAGCAGCGGCAACTCCGGGGTTGCTCATCATACCAGCTCCCACAATCGAGACCTTTGCGAGTTTCTCGTTGTAGATAACCTGACTGACATTTAGCTCCTCGGTGACCTGTTCTATGAGTTTTCTGGTCAACGGGTAGTCATCTTGGCAGATAGTAAATAGAAGATCCGTCACAGGCCCCTGTTTTGTTGTCTGCACAATCATATCAACGTTGATGCTTTCATTAGCTAAAGTGGAAAAGATCTTGTGGGCCACCCCCGGCCTATCGGGCACGTCAACAAGTACTACCTTGACCACATTTAGATCACGTGTAACTCCGCTCACTACTCGCTGTTTCTCCATAAGATCGCCTCCTTTAACTAAGGTACCGAGAGCATCACCAAAGCTAGAGCGAACATGGATGGTGACCCCCCATGCTGCTGCCAGTTCTACTGCTCGGGGCTGCAGGATGGCAGCCCCCAAACTAGCCAACTCTAGCATCTCTCCGTGGGAGATCTCCCGTAGCTTGCGAGCATTAGGTACCAAACGCGGGTCAGCAGTATATACACCATCGACATCGGTGTAAATCTCACAGGCTGCAGCGTCAAGAGCTGCCGCCAACGCCACTGCTGTAGTGTCTGAACCACCCCTACCAAGAGTAGTAATGTCTCCCAGATCGTTGATCCCTTGAAAACCAGCCACGATTACAATTCTGCCGTCTAACAATTCTTTCCTAACCCGCCCAGGGTCAACCCTGAGAATCTTGGCTTTGGTGTGAATATGATCCGTACATATGCCGCCTTGGGGACCAGTTAAAGAAATTACAGAATAGCCTTCTTCGGCAATGGCCATTGCCAAAAGAGCTATTGAGATCTGCTCTCCGGTAGACAAAAGCATGTCTAACTCCCGTTTGGGTGGAGATACAGAGATCTCGCCGGCTTTGGCCAGCAACTCGTCGGTTGTATCTCCCTGGGCCGATACAACCGCCACAACACTGTATCCAGCTTCTGTGGCTTGTATGATGCGACCAGCCACCGCCTTGAGTTTCTGAACGTCGGCCACCGATGAACCGCCGTATTTTTGCACTAAGATACTCAACGCTCCCCCTCCTACCGTCACTCGAGATTCTAAATTGCTAGGTGAGCACCCTGCCCTACGGATCGTGTCACTAGGATCCGGCAGTCTATGCCATGTTGGGCAAAGGCTTGTTGCATGACCTGACCGACAGCTCCGTGACCACCAGCAGTAAGGGCAACAACTGAGGGCCCTGCCCCAGATAGGGCTGAACCGAGCGCCCCCGCTGCCATGGCTGCCTCCACAACTTGGTTAAGGCCAGGGACTAAGGATCCCCTAAAGGGCTGGTGTAGTCTATCTTCCATGGCTCTGCCGAGCAGCTCCCACTTCTTCTGGGTCCAGGCAGCGACAAAAAGCGCTGCCCGACTGGTGTTAAAAACAGCATCGGCCCGTGATACCATATCTGGCAACACACTCCGGGCTCTTTCAGTACTGAGCTCAAAATCAGGGACCGCCACAACCACCTGCAATGTATCTGCAGGGTCCAAAACGATATAGTCTACCTCGTCCTTCCATACCGCACTGACAACCAGCCCACCTAGGAGAGCCGGGGCTACATTGTCCGAATGGCCCTCGATGACTGAGGCTATTGAAATAAGCTCAGCAGTAGCAAGTTGCAGGCCCCCTAGGATATTTGCTCCGCATACCCCGGCCACAACAGCGGTAGCACTGCTCCCCAGACCTCTGCCCAAAGGTATCTTGCTCTCAATATGTAGCGCCACGGTAGGAGGTGGCACATTGGCAAAGTTAAAAGCTGCGTCCCAGGCCTCATATACCAAACGGCCGCCATCTAGCTCAAGCTGTTGTCTTCCCTCTCCCTGAACGGAAAACCCTTCTATGCCCAGTTCAAACTCAAAACTATTGTACAGATCCAGCGCCATTCCCAAGCAATCGAAGCCAGAACCTAGGTTAGCCGTGGTAGCCGGCACTAGAACCTTTACCTTCTTCTCCATAGAGATACTCCTCCACAACTGTACGAGCGATAGTGCTCACACCCTAACACCCAAAATCGCCCCGGCTACCTCTTCTAGATCGGCATTGAGAACCAAAGGCTCCTGGGAGATTCGCATCGCCTGATCAGGATCCTTGAGTCCATGACCAGTCAGCACTGCTATCACTTTGGCACCTTTGCGGAAAAACCCTGTTGCTGCCAACTTAGCTATCCCTGCCAAAGAAGCTGCGGAAGCCGGTTCGCAAAAGATTCCTTCAGTCTCGGCCAATAGCTGATAGGCCGTCAAGATCTCCGAATCAGTCACTTTGTCGATTAGACCATTGGACTCGTCTCTAGCAGCTACTGCCTTCTGCCAACTAGCTGGGTTGCCAATCCTTATCGCAGTTGCAATAGTCTCAGGTTGCTCAAATACCCTATTCTCCACAATCGGTGCAGCTCCGGCTGCCTGGAACCCAAGCAGTCTTGGAAGGGTACGACTTCGTTTATGTGCGTAGTATTCTTTGAATCCCTGCCAATAGGCGGTAATGTTACCGGCATTGCCCACCGGAATCGCCAAATACTCCGGCGCTTCACCCAGCACATCGACAATCTCGAAAGCCGCAGTTTTCTGGCCTTCTATCCTATAGGGGTTTACGGAATTGACCAAAGTAATCGGAAATTCGTCTGTAAGCTTCCTCACGAATTCCAACGCCTCATCGAAATTCCCCCTAATGGCTATCACTTCAGCCCCTTGCATCACTGCCTGGGCTAGCTTGCCCAATGCGATAGCTCCTTGCGGAATGAGTACGATACACCTAATGCCCGCCCGGGCAGCGTAAGCAGCAGCAGAAGCAGAAGTGTTGCCGGTAGAAGCGCACATGATGGCTTGGCTACCACCTTCCACAGCCTTTGATACTGCCATGGTCATCCCTCGATCCTTAAAAGAACCCGTCGGATTGAGGCCTTCATACTTCACGTATAGTTCTATATCTTGGTTTATAGCCGCTGCGAAATTAGGGACAGCCAAGAGAGGCGTATTACCTTCCTGTAAAGTAATAATGGGTGTTGACCTATTTACCGGCAGAAACTCTCTGTAAGCATCTATTAGGCCATTCCATGCCATTAGGACATCACCCCCTCGACCCTAATAACACTGGCGATGTCCTTGACTACCGCAAGGGTACTAATCCGCGCGAGACTAGCTCGCATCTGCCGCTCCTCTACCTCATGGGTAATAAACACTATTGGTACAGGCTGATCCTGGCCCCGGCCTTGCTGAATCATGGATTCGATACTAACTCCTTCCGCTCCAAAGCTGGCAGCTATTTGAGCTAGGACGCCCGGCTTGTCCTCTGCATGTAATCTGATATAGTAGCGGGTTCGCACATTTTCCACCGGCTCCACTGGAATCGGCTGCCACAGAGTCTCCACCCGATGGTGGGAGCCACAAAGACGGTTGCGCAAAACATCCACAATGTCTGCTGCCACGGCACTACCGGTGGGTAGATCGCCAGCTCCCCTACCATAGAACATAAGTTCCCCTACAGCATCCCCCCGCACAAAAACTGCGTTGAAGACACCGTTTACTGATGCTAAAGGATGCTCGTTGGGGATAAAGGTGGGGTGCACTCTGGCTTCTGCTCCTCCAGGTTTTCTCTTAGCTATAGCCAATAGCTTGATGGTATAGCCCAAATGCTGTGCAAAGGAAATATCCTCCAAAGTGACCTGATCAATTCCTTCATAGTAAACCTGCTGGAGAGAAATTGGAGTCTGAAAAGCCAAGGAAGCCAAAATAACCAGTTTGTTCGCAGCATCATAGCCCTCTATGTCCGCCGCCGGATCAGCCTCAGCATATCCTAGAGCTTGGGCCTGTTTTAAGGCATCGCTAAAGGCGATCTTCTCCTGGGTCATGCGAGTAAGTATATAGTTCGTTGTACCGTTGACTATGCCCATGATCTCTTCAATCCGATTCCCCACCAGCGATTCCCTAATGGGCTTAATGATGGGAATGCCTCCCCCGACGGAGCCTTCGTAGCAGAGATCTACGCCCTTGCTTGCCGCTAATCGAATAAGCCGGGCTCCGTGAGCAGCGATCACAGCCTTGTTGGCTGTCACAACGTGCTTGCCTCTTTCCAATGCTGCCAAAATGTATTGATATGCAGGCTCTAAGCCCCCCATGAGCTCAATTACAACTGATATTTCGGGATCCTCAAGAATATCAGCAATACTGGTGGTAAGCTTCCGGGGGTCTATTTCTACACCACGGGGTTTTTGGAGATCCCTTACGAGAATCTTGGCGATCTCAAACTCCGTTCCAGCTCTCTTACAGATGATCTCATGGTTTTCCTGTAGGATCCTATATACACCTGATCCTACGGTCCCCAGTCCTAACAACCCTAGCTTCACCGGCCGCTCCATTGCTCTCCTCCCCCTAATGCCTATGAGCCGTATACAAAGATAGGCGGAACCTATCCACATTATTGAATCATTATACCATCTGTCTTGTCAACAGGAAAGTATCTAGACGCACCATCGCTAGCCTCACTTTGTCTTCAAACCATCATGGCAGTCTAAGTAAATACCCCGGTCCTTAGACCGGGGCTGTCCCCTTATTATTTGGCTACTGAATCCTTTAGGAGTTTTCCTGCCCGAAAAACCGGTACCTGGCGGGCGGCTATTGTGATCTCAGCTCCTGTCTGAGGATTCCTCCCTTTTCGTGCAGAACGCTCCCTTACCTCAAAGGTACCAAATCCTGTAAGCTGTACCCTATCACCTTTACCTAGAGCTTCTTGAATAACTGACAAGACAGCATCCAGGCAAATGCCAACATCTTTCTTGGTCATCCTAGTCCTATCGGCTACAATGCCGACAAGTTCCACCTTCGTCACGGGTTCACCCCCTTCCTCATCACCCCTATTGTCTCTTGTCTTGCCCCGTCTTATAAGCGAAACCAGGCAATAGACGAAAAAAGCCCGGCAATTAGGCTTCACCTCTCAAGTTTGAGGTAAGCCCTACCGGGAGATAGATGTGCTTGCTAGCCTATAGAGGGTAGAAAGAACAGCCCGAGGCGCTGCTACAAAATGATGCAGATCAAACCACCACTACCTTCGTTGATTATTCTCGTTAGGGTTTCTTGCAGCTTGATCTGAGCGGTGTCCGGCATGCGATGCAGCTTGCTGTTTATCCCCTCCCGCACCAATTCTTGCAGAGGCTTGCCCAGAAAATCGGAATGCCACACTTTGGCTGGATCTTTCTCATATTCATCCGATAGATATCGTACCAACTCTTCGCCTTGCTTCTCCGTGCCCACAAAAGGAGTAACTTCTGTTTCAATTTGAGCCCTGACCAAATGGATCGACGGCGCACTGGCCTTGAGCCTAACACCGAAATTGCGTCCATGTCGGAAAAGCTCCGGCTCATCAAAGGCTATGTCATCTGTACCGGGATTGACTATTCCGTATCCTCGAGCCCGCACACTTGCCAGAGCCGCGGCCACTTTATCATACTCCCGCTTAGCCTGGGTAAGCTCCTTCATGAGCCGTAGTAGATGGTGGTCACCGGTTACTTCAAAGCCAGTGAGCTCCTCCATCACTTTGTAAAACAGGTTCTTGGGAGCCTCTAGATCAATCAGGGCTGTACCTGTTCCCAGATCCATACTGCTTAGAGTAACTCGGTCAACGAATTCGTATTCTGCCAACCTCTGAACAGCCACATCAATGTCTCGCAATCGTTCGATCTCATGCAAGATACTATATACTGCTTTGTCGTACTCCTCTCTCACCCAGTAATCGGCAGGCAGCTCATCTATCCATTCAGATACCCGAATACTCACTTCCCTCACTGGAAATTCATAGAGCATCTCGTGGAGGA
>JAAYRF010000241.1 GCA_012518905.1 Bacillota bacterium
AAAAAACCGACCTTACCGCGCTAGCTGTGGCCGGTTGCACTACAGACTCGAAATGATCCAAGTGCCCAATCTAGGATCATTCTTCATCGTCTTCCACTGGTAGATATCATATTCATGGTACTTTTACCTTAAATATACTACGGAAAACGCCATCAGGTCAATGAATATCGCTCAAAAGCACAGCCTCCAATCTCCAATTCCACCAGGACTATTTCTATGCGGCGGCGAATATTCCCATAGGTCCCAATATAGGGTCTATTCCTTCCTTGTGTGTACATACCCCGACAAAGCAGCGGTCTTCTCACGTCATAGCAGGCCAAGGCAAAGTAGACTTTCCATGGACACTAGGTACCAAAACCGCTGCATACCGGTGTGGCTAGGTCAAACCAGTTTCTGGAGGAGGTGATCTCTTTTACGCAAGGAGCATCTTAGAGCGCCTAGGATACGAATAATGAGGAGGAGATTCTGTGATTAAGCGAAGACCACTCATCGTCCTAATTGCCTTGGCTGTATTGGTCTTAGGGGCCTCCACTGCCATGGCAGAAAAGATAAACCTGACATTTTGGAGTTGGAGAACTGAAGATGTCCAGGCATATGAGAAATTTATCGCTGAGTTCAACTCAGAGTATCCCGATATCAATGTGGAGTTTGTCGCTTACCGGAACACCGAGTATAATACCATCTTGGCTACAGCTCTGCAGGCAGGCTCAGGCCCGGACATCATTCACTTGCGGGCCTATGGTGGGATGGAGCCCTTGGCCAAGGCAGGGTACTTAATGCTCCTAGACGATGAGATCCCAGCTTTGAAGGATTTTGGTCGAGAAGTTCTATTGGGCGCAACCAACCGAGAGGATGGTAAAATCTACGGGGTACCCTTTGCAGTTCAGACCATCCAAGTACTTTACAATAAAGCTATCTTTGAAAAACTAGGGTTGGAGGAACCCGCCACGTGGGATGAGTTGATAGAAATCGCTGCCAAGGCGAAGGCCGGGGGATACATACCCTTTGCCAACGGTGGTAAGGAAGGCTGGACTTTGGAAACCTTCTTTGGAGCCGTGGCACCAACCTACTACGGAGGCAATACCTTCTTCAACGAAGTTGTAGCTGGTAATGCAACCTTTACGGACCCACGTCTTGAAGCATCCATTGAAAAAATGCTTGAGTTAAGACCATATCTTCCCGATCAGTATATGGGTGTCGGCTATACAGACATGCAAATGCTTTTTGCCCAAGAGATGGCTGCTATGTTCTTGGCTGGTTCCTATGAGCTAGGAACCCTTGCCCAAATGAACCCTACCCTGGAAGTGGGGGCCTTCGTGGTGCCGCCCATGGTTGAGAGCGAGCCTAAGTATATCACCATGTACGTCGATGGCTCCTATGGGGCCAATGCCGCCACTAAGCATCCGGAAGAAGCCCTTGCATTCCTCCGATTTCTAGCATCAAAAGAGTATGGAGCAATGTTCACCGATACCCTCCAGCAGATTTCTGCTGTGCCAGGGGTAAAGCCCAGCGATGCTCTTCTGGCTGAGATCGTTAGCATGATGGAGGAAAGTGCTACGCCTTATCTGATGCTGACAGCTTTCCGCTATGGCCAACCCAGCGGCTCTACGCTGCTGCAAAACGAACTGCAGGGGGTATTTGCCGGCGAAATCAGTTTAGACGAGGCTTTGGCCAATATCCAGGCAGGATTAGCAACTTGGCACGTTCCGTTCATGAAGTAACCGCTGCATCATGGCAGGAGAGGCCTTGCGCCCAAAGGCCTCTCCCTCTTTACTACGGGTTTGTGGGAGAGTGACTGCTTTGGTAAGACGCTGGCTGCAAAAACACATATATGC
>JAAYRF010000242.1 GCA_012518905.1 Bacillota bacterium
ATAACCAATGTCATGGGAATGCATACTGCCAATCCCATATCCGGCGAGTTTTCTGTGGGCGCCAGTGGCCTGTTAATTGAGAATGGCCGAGTTGTTCGACCGGTAAGGGGAGTTGCTATAGCAGGTAATCTAATCGATTTTCTCCAGCGCGTCGTAGCCGTGGGTAATGATCTTCGATTCTTTGGCTCCGTCGGGTCTCCTAGTTTGCTGGTGGAAGGTATTACTGTCAGCGGAGAGTAGGTTTAATATGACAGTGTTGCGGTTTTTGACCGCGGGCGAATCCCACGGCCCGACATTAACGGGGATCATTGAAGGGATGCCCGCGGGGCTCGAACTAGCCGAGGAATACATTAATCGAGAGCTTGCCAGGCGGCAACAAGGGTATGGCCGCGGTGGGAGAATGGCCATCGAGACCGACCAAGTGCGGATTCTGTCAGGAGTGCGCTGGGGTAAGACACTGGGTAGTCCCATCACTTTACAAATAGCTAATCGGGATTGGGAGAACTGGCAGGTGGAAATGGCCATTGGCTTGCCTGATGAGGAAGTAGATGTGGATTTGGTGAGTCGACCACGACCTGGACATGGTGACTTGGCGGGAATGCTGAAATACCGAACTAGAGATGCTCGCAACATCCTTGAACGGGCTAGTGCCCGTGAAACGGCCATGCGTGTTGCCATCGGAGCTGTAGCCCGGCGCCTTCTGGAGCATTTCGGAATGGAGATTATCTCCCATGTGATCCAAATTGGAGAGATTAGGGCCCAAAGATTCCCGAAGGACGCAAAAGAGATACGGGCCCAGGCGGAGGCTTCACCGTTGCGTTGCTCCGATCCTGAGGCAGCTCGGTTGATGGCAAATGAGATCGATGCAGCTCGGGCCCAGGGGGATTCTCTAGGAGGCATCTTCGAGGTAATAGTACTACATGTGCCAGCAGGTTTGGGAAGTCATGTGCATTGGGATCGGCGGCTGGATGGGCGAATAGCACAAGGAGTGATGTCCATTCCTGCCATCAAGGCAGTAGAGATCGGGCTTGGCAAAGATTGCGCCGTTTTGCCCGGCTCCAAGGTCCACGACGAGATATATTATGATGCGTCCCATGGAGGGAGAAGCTCTTTCCTATGGCGAGGCAAGAGGTGGTGTACCAGTGGAGGGTTTAGTCGGAAGACTAACCGAGCTGGAGGGATTGAGGCTGGCATGACCAACGGTGCTCCCCTAGTGGTGCGGGCTGCGATGAAGCCAATTCCTACGTTGTACAGGCCGCTCATGTCTGTTGATGTTCTAGAGCTTGAACCGAGTTTCGCAGGTATCGAACGGTCAGATATCTGCGCGGTTCCCGCAGCAGCGGTGGTGGGGGAGGCTGTGACGGCTTGGACCCTAGCCGAAGCTTGCTTGGAGAAATTCCCAGGAGATTCCCTTTTGGAAATGGCGACGGCATACCAAGAGCATTTGGAGTCTCTCGTCCCCTAGTGAGATGGTTTTGACCTAAAGGAGAGTAGATGGAGCATGGGGGATGCGAATATTATCCTCACCGGCATGATGGGCGCTGGCAAGAGTACTATTGGCAGACTTCTGGCAACACGCTTGCAGAAGAGGCACATAGACCTTGATGAGCTCATTCAGGAACGAGCAGGTATGACTGTTCGGGAGATTTTCAGCCGCTATGGAGAGACATATTTTAGAAACCTGGAGACTTTAGCCCTCGAGGATGTACTGATGCAAGGTGATCAGGTGGTGGCTACCGGAGGCGGTGCTGTCATCAGGGAGGAAAATCGGAATCTCATGGAGGATCACTTTGTAGTTTGGTTGGCGATTGACAGCGCCACAGCCGCCAAACGGCTTGCCTTTGATGGCAGCAGGCCACTTCTTGGTGTGAGACAGGGCTATGTCAAGGATGTGCAATCTCGGGCCGAAAATGCCATGGAGAGCTGGCTTGATCTGGCAGCAGCGAGGCAGTGGGCTTACTCCCATTGCCATTGGGTGGTGGATGGCTCGCTGACTCCTGAGGCGATAGCCGAAGAGATCAGTTATGTGTGGTCCAAGGTGGTTGATGGGAAGCTTGGCCAGGTGAGTCATCTACTGGTAGATGTGAAGGACGAGCCTTACTGCATACATTTAGGCCACGGCATTTTGGCCAATTTGGGGAATCGCTGTCGAGCAGAAGTTGGCTCCGAAAAGGTCGTTGTAGTCTCTAACCCGACTGTTTTTGAGCTGTATGGAGAGGTCGTGGCGAATTCCCTAGACGAAGCGGACATACAGTGGCAGACAGTACTAATCCCCGACGGGGAGAACTACAAGAATTTAGCAACGGTAGAGCAGATCTATGCAGCGGCCTTTGAAGCAGGCCTAGATCGGTGCTCTGGTATCATTGCTCTCGGTGGTGGTGTCGTAGGAGATGCGGCAGGGTTGGCTGCTGCTACCTACCTGCGGGGAATCAAGTTCATCCAGGTGCCGACTACGCTCCTAGCCCAGGTGGACAGCTCTGTGGGCGGGAAGGTAGGTGTGAACCACCCAAAAGGGAAGAATCTCATAGGAGCTTTCTATCAGCCTAAGCTAGTTTTGGCCGATGTAGATACTTTGAGAACGCTGCCAGAGCGGCAGTTCTTGACCGGTATGGCAGAGATCATCAAGTATACTGCCATTTTCGATGAGATGTTCATGCAAGAGGTGGAGAGCTATGCCGGCGGCGCTGCCCCGGAGTCAGTACTTATGGCATGGATACAGCGATCATGCCAGATCAAGGCTCAGGTGGTAGTGGCCGATGCTAAGGAGGCAGGGTACCGGGAGATTCTGAATTTCGGTCATACTGTGGGACACGCAGTGGAGAAGGTCTCCGGCTATGGCGAATATACCCACGGAGAAGCGATCGCCATGGGCATGGTGACCGCAGGTATTCTTTCATACATCAAGGGCTATTTGCAGCAAGAGGACTGCTATAGACTGATTCGGGTGCTAGAAGGCTGGCGCCTGCCCACCGTTTTGCCTGATGGTTTGCCTTTGGAGGAGATAGTCAAGGCTTGTTATAGGGATAAAAAGGTTCGCTTGGGCCAGTTACGATTCGTGTTGCTCAAGAGCTTGGGCCGAGCAGAGGCAGCCAAAGTGGTTACTGAAGGCGAACTGCTTCGGGCCTTAGAGATGCAGCAAGGGGGATGGCTGTGAAAATCCAGGTGATCAATGGTCCCAATCTTAACCTGCTAGGTGTCCGGGAGAAAGACATCTATGGAACGGTAAATCTAGGGGAGATTGAGGCTGAGATTGCCCGATTAGCTGAACAACTAAAATGTCAGGTACGGTTCTTCCAGAGCAACCATGAAGGAGAGATTATTGACTGCATACATGCCTGCCGCTCACAGGTGGATGGGATATTAATTAATCCCGCTGCCTTTACCCACTATAGCTATGCCATCAGGGATGCTCTAGCCGCGGTGGAGCTGCCAGTGGTGGAAGTGCACATGTCCAACATTTATCAAAGGGAGCTTTTCCGCCATCAATCGGTTACCGCTCCCGTTTGTCGAGGGCAGATAGCCGGCTTTGGGGTGGACAGCTATCTCTTAGGCTTGCGGGGATTAGTGAATATTATTAATGGGCTGTAGGATAGAAGTAATGCGAAGCTGTAACAGGAAAAAGGGAAAGGGAGTGAATTGCCCGTACTCCATGGTGGTTGGTTGGGGAGAGGGCTGGATTATGGATAAGCTATGTCGATTGCACCGGAAGATGGAGGCTAAAGCTATCGATGCACTAATAGTGACGGGAAGTGAGAATCGCCGCTATCTAAGCGGTTTCACTGGCTCGGCCGGTACTTTGGTAATCACAGAAACAGCAGCATCTTTGCTTACAGATTTCCGTTATGTAGAGCAAGCCGCTTTAGAGGCCCCAGATTTCGAGATTAAGCGCTATGATGAACCAGTGGCGGCCATAAGGGAAGCACTACTTGAGAACAAATGTCGGCGAGTCGGTTTTGAAGGCGATTTGGTCACATATGAGCAGTATGCCAAATGGCAGAAGGCGATAGAGCAGGTAGAATGGGTAGCTGTCTCGGGGCTTGTGGAAGAGCTGCGGATGATCAAAGAACCGGAAGAAATAGCTGAGATAGAGAAGGCGGCCGCCATCGCTGATGCTGCCTGGAGTGAACTGCTTCCTAAGATGGTACCGGGAGCTAGTGAGCGGGAGCTTGCTCTGGAGCTCGAGTTTCTCATGCGGCGAAAGGGCGCTACCGGCTTGGCTTTTGATATCATCCTGGCTGCAGGCCCCAATGCTGCATTGCCCCATGCCAAACCGGGGGATCGTTTGCTAAGCAGAGGAGACCTAGTGGTAATGGATTTCGGTGCTCGTCAGGGAGGTTACTGCAGTGATATGACCCGAACAGTGGTCATCGGCAAGGCTTGTCAGCAGACTAGGAATCTGTATGATATTGTCTTGAAAGCTCAACTAGCTGCCTTGGATGCCGTTGCGCCAGGTAAGACTGGCCAGGAAGTTGATGCTGTGGCTCGCCAAATCATTACTGAAGCTGGCTATGGAGAACAGTTCGGTCATGGTCTAGGCCACGGTGTGGGTTTAGCTGTCCATGAAGAACCTCGGCTGTCTCCGAAGGGAGACAAAGTCCTGCAGCCAGGCATGGTGGTCACTGTGGAACCAGGCATATATGTACCAGGTTTTGGTGGCGTACGGATTGAAGATTTGGTGCTAGTGACTGAAGATGGCCATAGGGTGCTTACCCATAGCTCAAAGGAGCTTTTGGAGCTTGGCGCAGATCAGGCATAGAAGCTAGATTTGCTGGGTGTTTAAAGGAGGAACACGTGTGATTTCAGTTAATGACCTGAGAACAGGGCTGACTTTGGAGCTAGATGGAGAGATTTTCAGTGTAATAGAGTTCTTGCATGTGAAGCCGGGCAAGGGCGCGGCCTTTGTGCGTACCAAGCTGAGGAATGTCCGTACGGGAGCGGTATCTGAGCGTACGTTTCGAGCTGGTGAAAGGGTTCCCCGAGCTCATATTGAGACTCGGCAGATGCAGTATCTTTACAGTGACGGCAATGGGTACCACTTCATGGATACAGAAACCTTCGAGCAAATCGCTCTTTCCAAAAGCAACCTAGACGATGCCATCAACTACCTCACGGAAAACATGGTGATAGGCATTCAGATTTACGAAGGAGCGCCTATCGGTGTAGACCTACCTACCGCTGTGGAACTGGAGATAACCGAGACTGAGCCTGGTTTTAGGGGGGATACGGCAAGCGGTGGTACCAAGCCGGCTACTTTGCAGACCGGCTTGGTCGTGCAAGTGCCACTTTTTGTAGAACAAGGTGATATAATCAAGGTGGATACTAGGACCGGCGAATACTTATCACGGGCCTAGTGGTAAACTATATTGGCTGGCAGCCGGTGCATAGTAGCAGTGCCACACTGGTTACTAACCACAGAGGGAGTGTTGATCATGAAGACTGTGCAGGAGAAGATTGCGTATCTGCGAGGTTTGCTGGAGGGGAGCAAGTTCTACGGAGATGATGCCGGCACTCAAGCTATATGGGAGCAGGTTTTGGCTATTTTTGATGATCTTGGCAGGTCCGTCAATGTCCTGGGCATTGGTCTCGATGAGTTGGCAGAGTATGTTGAGGCAATCGATGGAGATCTCATGGACTTGGAAGATGAGATCTATGGTGAAGAAGAGGATGAGTTCATTGAGATGGAGTGCCCCGAGTGTGGCGAAGCGGTAAGCTTCGAAGAGGAATTTCTCTATGATGACGATGTTCAGATAACTTGTCCGGAATGTGGCGGGGTAGTTTACCAAGGTGATGAATTTTTCGATTCGGATGAACAACCGGAGGATTTAGATTTCGAGTAGTAAGGCCTAAGATCCGTACATGAACCCACTCCACTAGGGGAAGGGGCTTAAGTAGCTTGTGGGACCGCTTTCTGTTCTTTAATTGACCAGGAATGTGGTCCTTTTGTTTTCCTCAGATTCTACTTCACCCATTGATACATATAAATGGACAAGGGGATCTTTTTGAATCTGCACAGAGGTATCGAAGGACGGCAACAGGAGTTAGCCTCTTCTTTAAGCTACAATCAGGTCTTGCCTTCGGTGGCAGGTTCCCTAAGGGCTATTTTGGCGAAGGTACCTGCAAAGGTGCAGGCTCATGCTTTAGAGTTGAGAATTCGCCAGGGCCGTCCTTTGGCCCTAGTCATCCCAGAAGGTATTCGCTTTGTTGCAGCTGGTGGCGGGTTATCAATGGAACCCAAAGAGGGTTATTTGGTGACTGAAGAAGAATGTCGGCTTACTTTGCAGCTGATGACTCGTTCGTCTATGTACATGGTTCAAGATCAGCTGGCCCAAGGGTTTGTCACTTTGCCCGGTGGTCACCGCGTAGGAATTGGTGGGACTGCTTTTGTGGAACAAGGGGAAGCTAAGACCATTAGAGATATTAGCCAGTTTAGCATTAGAATAGCTAAGGAGCTTCCAGGAGTCGCCTCCAGAGTTGTTCCAGCTATTACCGATGCCACAGGAAGAGTTTTGTCTACCCTTGTCGTTTCACCGCCGGGCTGTGGCAAGACTACTCTGATCCGTGATATAGCCAGACAGCTTTCCTGGGGCAAGACAGGTAGTTGGCGGTGCCACACAGTAGCCATCGTCGATGAGAGAGGTGAGATTGCGGCAACTTGGCAAGGGGAGCCGCAGATGGATGTGGGGCCGTGTACCGATGTGCTGGATGGCTATCCCAAGATAGCTGGGATCATGGTTGCCATTCGGGCCCTGACCCCTGAGGTTTTGATTACCGACGAGTTGGGCACTGCAGCCGACGCGCAAGCAGTCATACAGGCAAGTGCCGCCGGAGTGGCAGTTGTGGCCAGTATTCACGGCAGCTCTTGGGAAAGCATCAAAATGCGCCCCGGGGGCAGTCTGTTGGCGGAAAGTCAAGTCTTTCGCCGACTTATTTTTCTGGGCAAGAGTCGGGGCCCGGGGACAATAGAGAAAATCCAAGTCCTCAGTTGAATCTGACATAAATGGAAAGCTATGCCAATATGATGACTAGAAGATAGGGTGAAGGAGTTGCTCTGGGTGCGTTTTTGGCTATTAGTAACCCTGGTCCTCGGCTGTGGGTGGCTGGGTCGCATAGCGAGCTCATCGGTCCGGGAGCGTCCTCGCCAGCTAGCTAGTCTAGAGTGGGCAGTGAGCCGTCTTGAGACAGAAATAAACCATACTATGGTTTTCCTGCCGGAGGCGCTGGAGACAGTAGCTGAGCTTGCACCAGCGCCGGTTGATCGATTGTTTCGAGATGTGGTCTGCATGCTTTTAGAAGGAGAGCTCCCTCTCAAAGAGGCGTGGTGCCAGGCGATAGTGGGGGCCCGGGAATACCTTGTGCTTAGCGGTGATGATGAGCGAATACTGATCAATCTCGGTGGCAGTCTAGGGGTCTCCCATCGCAGCGATCAAAGCCGTCACTTGGCCATGGCCAGGGAGCTTCTAAGGCAACAGGAGTCCCTGGCCAGGCGATTGGAGCAGCAGTCATGCCGCCTATACGGTGCTTTAGGCTGGGCTTTGGGGGTGGCTTTGGCCCTCATGTTGGCATAAACAGCCTATTCCCATACTATGATCTGTAGGGACAAGGTATGTGCAGGCGGCGTAGTGCTTGATCATAGGAGGGATGATATGGATCTCAGCCTGATCTATCGCATCGCCGGTGTAGGAATTCTCATTGCTATCCTCAATATCTTTCTCCAGCAAGCGGAACGGAAGGATCAGGCCCAGATGCTGAGCCTAGCCGGCGTAATCTTGGTGCTTCTTTGGTTGGTGCAGCTCATCGCTCGCTTATTTGAGCAAGTGGAAAGTGTTTTCCGCTGGTACTAATCGCCTTCGGAGGGAGCAGTGTGGGGCAGCTAATACCGATAATTGTGGCGGCATTGATAGTGGCACTCATCCAGGTAAGTCTTCGTTCTAGCTACCCAGAATATGCTACAGTACTGACGGTTCTTTTTACTACAGTGGTCTTGCTAAGAGTGTTGGGCCCGCTCAAGGATATCATCCAACTGTTCACCCAGCTAGGCCAGGAAGCAGGGATCACCGGTAGGTATTTCGATGTGCTTTTGAGAACCATGGCAGCCGCCTACATTACTGCCTTTGGGTCACAAATCTGCAAGGATGCCGATGAAAAGAGTCTGGCCATCGCCGTGGAGCTTGTGGGCAAATTGGTAGTGATCATCCTCGCTCTACCGATTATCGTTGGCATAGTGGAGGCGCTGACAACGATGCTTCCCTAGAGGAAAGGTGAGGAAATATGGGTAAGTTGGTCTCCATTTGTCTGCTGGTGGTATGCACAGTGACGGCTACGGGCATGGCCTTTTCCGCCTCTTCACCTATGGAAAAAATCGTAGAAGCCCAGCTCGAAGAGTTAGATACCCAGGAAATCGAAAGGATGCTGGCAGGACTTAATGCCGAGATTCAAGCCCAACTGCCCAAACTAGAGCTGCGGCAGATAATCTATGGCAACCAAGACTTAGATTTGATCAGATTGGGCCAGGAGCTGGTCCGCTATCTGTTTAGGGAGATTGTGGCTAACTTCCGTCTACTGGGACAGTTGGTGATACTAGCTATAGTAGCTTCTATCTTGCAGAACTTGCAGACGGCCTTTGTAAGCTCCGATGCTTTGGATGTATCTTTGGCTTGCTGTCTCTTGCTTCTCTTACACGTGGCGTTAAATAGCTTTCAATCAGCGGTGGAGGTCGGTACTAAGGCCATTAATGCCATGACATCGATGATGTATGCCTTGTTGCCCCTGCTGTCCACGACCATCGCTGCGGTAGGAGGCTTAACAACTGCAGCCATCATGCATCCTATGCTGGTGGCGGCGGTGGGCACCATGGGGCTCTTAGTGCAACGAGGAGTATTTCCTCTCCTACAGATGGGAGTGGTGCTCACCATTGTGGGCAATATTTTCCCGGGATATCCTGTGCGAAAACTTGCCGGGCTTTTGGAGCGGGGAGGCAGCCTGCTCTTGGGGGGCGCTTTTGTAGGATTCGCTGCTATGCTTATCGCTCGAGGCATGTTAGCCCCGGTGGCCGATGGGGTTGCCATCAGGGCAGCCAAGTATGTGGGTGGGAAGATCATGCCGGTTTTGGGGAATACTTTTGCCCAGGCTCTGGATGTTGCGGTGGGTGGTTCACTCCTCATCAAGAACGGGCTTGGTGTGTACGGCTTGGGAGCCATTCTGGTCATGGTCTCTTTTCCTTTGGTGAAGATAGTTTCGTTGCTCTGTATCTACCGCATAGTTACAGCGTTAATTGAACCCATCAGCGACCCTCGCTTAGTTGGTGCCATGTCCAGTTGTGGCAATGTGTTGGCCATCGTGTTTGTGGCTGTGATGACCGTCACCTTGACCTTCCTTCTGACTATTACGGTCATGGTGAGTATGGGTAATCTTACAGCTACACTCCGGTAGGTGATAAGAGTATGACTGCATTGGCGCAGTGGATTAGGGGCTTGGTGACTTTTTTGCTAGTCAGTGGGCTTATGCTCATGTTAGTACCCGATACCGATCTGAGAAAATTTGTGCGTATGGTTGTGGGACTCATTTTAATCGGTTTGCTGATGCAGCCTCTAATCGGTGGTGACGTACTGCGGACCGCCGAGCAAATGGCATCTAGCCTGGATAGAGCTTTAGACAATGAAAATCGAGAGCTTGCCGGATTGTCGAGCCAGGATTTGCAGATGGATGGACAACGTTTGATAGAGAAGGGAAGCGGCGTAATGCGAGAGTATATGGAGAATCAGACCAATCGCCAAGTTGGAGCGCTTCTGAGCTTATTTGCCGGGATCAATGAGGCCCAAGTGATCAGTCAGGTAAATAGCAAGGGTGAGTTGGAGCGGGTGGTGGTTCAGCTGCAGCTGGAGCCATCTGTTGCAGATGAAGCTCCTTTGGACAAAACCTACCTTTCTAGTGCAGAACACTTCATTGATCCTATTGAGCCGGTAGTTATTGTGGGAGGTAGTTTGCCAGCTTATATCGGAGACTCCAACGATGTTCCTCCTTTGGTACAACGGGTGCAAAACTGGGTTGCGGAGTTTTTTGACATAGATAAAAACCAAGTTGTAGTCAGCGTCCTATGACGGAGGCGGTTTTTATGCAGTGGCGGGAGATATGGGGCAAATGGTGGCCTGAGACGAAAGCTAAAGGAGAGGGGTTACCCCTTACTGATGGGCAGCGGAAATTGGTCAGTTACATCTTAGTTTTTCTTATAGGTGTAGCGAGCTTTCTGCAGTTCACCAGCGGTACGCATTCTCCCGTCATCTTTCCAGAAGCTAAGGATATAGAGACAAGAGTGGAGCCTGTGGCTGGAACGGCTTCACTTCGCCAATTCGGGTTTGAGGAAGAGGTGGAAAATAGGCTGGCATCGGTTCTTGCTCAGATGGAAGGGGTCGGCGGCACCCAGGTGTTGGTCTATGTGACTACCGGGCCTCGATTAGAGCTGGCCCATGATATGAATCAAGACAAGACCACAACAGAAGAGACGGATAGACAGGGAGGTCAGCGCCGAGTTGTTGCCGATCATCTACAGCAAAAGGTGGTGATCCTAAGGGAAGGCCAGAGCGCCGGGGATAAACCCGTCGTCGTAACAGAACATCGACCTACAATTGGCGGTGTACTGGTGATAGCAGATGGTGCTAAGGATCCCAGCATGAGATTGCGGATTGCCCGGGCAGTGGCAACGGCCATTGATATTCCCGTCCATAGGGTAGAAGTGATGGCAAGGAGAAAATGATACATGAGGGGGTAAAGGCATGTTTTATGTGATCACCCGCAGCACGCTGCGAAAGGTATTCTTGGCGATGCTCTTGGCAATCCTGGCAGTGTGGTTTGTATGGAGTAATCTTGTTCGGGATTCCATATTTAAAGACCGCGGCTATAACATAGTGAACTGGCGAGACTCATCCTCCAACATGGATGTTCCCGAGGCCGCGCTGTATGCAGACGACCATGGAGAACCTGTACTGCAAGATCCCAACGAATTGGAGACAGTTATCTCCCAAGGGATAGCTTCTTATGGGATTATAGAGACAGCGCTAGAAGGGTTGCAGGATCCCATTGACGAATATCTTCCAACAAAGCCCATCTACTCGAGCGATTTTACCTTAGCCATCCCTACGACTAGTCCTTTGACAGTATTGGTGGAACCGGTGAGTAGGCGGGAAGTCTTCGCTCAATTTCGCTGGGACAGAGATCGCAGCCGCTCTCGCCAGCTAGAGGCCATGCAGGAGATAATTTCCGATGCCAATAGCTCCAATGAGCAGAGAAAATCAGCCCAGGACCGCTTGGTAGCCATTATGTCTGGCTCTGAAACGGAGATGGAACTAGAAGGATTGCTTATGGCTCAGGGATTACCCGACGCTGTGGTTGTTTTGAGTGAGACGGGAGCCACCGTTATGGTAGACACGGTGCTGACAGAAGAAGAGGCTGCTCGGATTGGTGATACCGTGAGCGACTTGACGGGAATGACTGTGGAAAAGATAAGGATTATCGACCAGCGCAGCTAAGCTCGAAAGGCACGGTTTTTTGGTCTTAGGCAGGAATGGGGCTAGAAACCTAGAATATGGAATGAATAGCAGACAAGACCATTTGGGATTGAATGCGGCTGACATTGAAAGGTATTACCTGGTAGTTGTGGGGGAGTATATTTCAGTCCGCCAATTCTGGCCGGTAGAAGGATGGTTGAAGGTGAAGCTAGAGGATATCCAGGCATTAGTGCAGATTGTGCAAGAAAGTGACTTGGTAGAACTGATATGGGAAGATGATGGTTCACGGCTTGTTCTCCGCAAGGGAGCGGCGTGTGGTGCTGCCCCCGCCGAGGCCGGTAACCACTCTAACGCGCAGTTGTCGGCTGAGGATTGGGCCAGCGTAGGCGACTATGATGAGGGAGAAGAAGCTCGTGTTACAATTGAAGCACCCATGGTGGGTACCTTTTATCGAGCTCCTGCACCAGATGCCGACCCCTACGTACGAGTCGGTGATACGGTTGAGATAGGTCAGCCTCTTTGTATCATAGAAGCTATGAAGCTCATGAATGAGATTGAGTCAGAAGTTAGAGGCAGAATTATCGAGGTTTTGGTGGAGAATGCCCAACCAGTGGAATACGGCCAGCCACTGTTTATCATTGAGCGGCTGTAAAACCTGCAGTGGGCCACTGGGGGGAGGACTATGAGTTGTTTTCACGAGTATTGGTAGCTAATCGAGGCGAGATCGCTCTGCGAGTGATCAGAGCCTGCAAGGAGATGGGCATTAGCACAGTTGCGATTTACTCTGAAGCAGATGGAGATGCACTGCATGTTCGCATGGCCGATGAAGCCGTGTGTGTTGGACCTGCTAGTTCGGCAAGGAGCTATCTTAATATTCCTAATATCATTAGTGCGGCTCTCCTTACTGGTGCCGATGCTATTCACCCAGGATATGGTTATCTAGCGGAAAGGGCCAGGTTCGCCGAGATCTGTGAGGCTCATGGCCTGGAGTTCATCGGGCCAAGACCTGACACCATTGAGCAAATGGGAGATAAGGCAGCAGCCAAGCGCGCCATGCAGGCTGCAGGGGTGCCAGTGATCGCTGGCAGTGATGGGCCCATCGCTTCCGATATGGAAGGCCTTGAGATCGCTAGTGAGATAGGGTATCCCATCATTGTCAAAGCCTCTGCCGGGGGTGGAGGCAAAGGGATGCGGGTGGTTCACAGCTCAGATGACCTTGTTCGAGCGCTAAACTTGGCTCGTTCCGAGGCCGATGCCGCCTTTGGCAGTAGCGAAGTCTACATTGAAAAATACGTGGAGCGGCCCCGGCATGTGGAGATTCAGATCCTTGGCGACAAACACGGTAATGTAGTGCATTTAGGGGAACGGGAATGTTCTCTTCAGCGACGCCAGCAAAAGGTGCTAGAGGAGGCACCGTCTGTGGCTATTACGCCCAAGATGCGGGAAGCCATGGGTCGCATGGCCGTGGCAGGAGCCAAGGCGGTAGACTATGTGAATGCTGGTACCGTTGAGTTTTTGGTAGATCCCCAGGGTAATTGTTACTTCATGGAGATGAATACCAGGATACAGGTGGAGCATCCCGTCACGGAACTGGTGACTGGGATTGACCTAGTGAAAGAACAGCTCCGAATTGCCGCCGGGGAGAGACTTCGCCATGAGCAGGAAGATATCACTCTGCGAGGGCATGCCATAGAGTGTCGTATCAACGCTGAGAATACCGAGGCTGGCTTTTTACCATCTCCAGGAGTGGTGACGGCATATCATCCTCCCGGGGGTATGGGGGTAAGAGTCGATAGCAGCCTGTACACAGGTTGTGAGGTAACACCTTTTTACGATCCCATGGTAGCCAAGGTCATCACTTGGGGGCGCAATCGGGATGAGGCCATAGCTCGAATGCAGGCAGCTTTGGAAGAGATGATCCTAGAGGGTATCCATACTTCTATACCTTTTCACTTGCGGCTCTTGCAGGATGCCAATTTTAGAACCGGTGCTTTTCATACAAGATACATAGAGACGGAATTTATGTCCGGAAAGTAAGGCGATGATCAACGGCGATGAAACAAGTAGCAAGCATGGTCTTTTGTTACGAAACAGAATGGCGAGGTGAATAAGGTGCCGGAGACGAAAGATAGAACGGAATTAGGAGAATTACGGATCGCCAACGAGGTAGTAGGAGTTATAGCTGGATTGGCTGCCACTGAGGTAGAGGGTGTAGCTGGAATGAGTGGCGGCTTGGCTGGTGGAATAGCAGAGATGCTGGGTCGGCGCAACCTATCTAAAGGTGTCAAGGTAGAAGTGGGCGAGGAGCAGGCGGCCATAGATCTCTTCGTCATTGTTGAGTATGGAGTACGGATACCTGATGTAGCCTGGAAAATTCAGGAAAATGTCAAGCGGGCTATTGAGATCATGACTGGATTGGAAGTTGTAGAAGTCAATGTGCATGTCCAGGGTGTAAACTTCCCGCAAGTGGAAGAGCGGGTAGAGGAGCAGCCTCGGGTGCGCTAGATGTGCGCGGGGCAATTGATGGAGTTGGAGGGTATGGATGTGAAATGGCTGGAAAGGCTGATAGTCCTCCTGGTATCCCTCTTTTTGCTGGCTATGGCCATCGGCTTGTTTGCCTTTGCCGTTGGCTGGGAAGGCGGAGCACTGTTTGCGTGGCTGGTTTCGCTGAGGGAGGCCCCCCTTGACGGAGTCGCTGTAGGGGTAGTCTTGCTTTTGGCTGCCTTGTATCTGCTTACCACCTTGGCTATGGAGCAGCACGAAGAGCGTACCATTGTTCAAGAGACTGAACTAGGCCAAGTGGAGATCTCCCTAAGAGCCGTATCCAATCTAGTGCAAAGGGCGGCCAGGGACATCCATGGTGTGCGAGATCTCACTCCTGAAGTCAAGGTTGAGCCCGAAGGATTGAGCATTCGGGTGATTGCTCAGGTAGCTCCAGGGCTTAGCATCCCTGCACTAGCCAGTGACGTCCAGGCTACTATCCGGAGCTATCTCCATGAAACAGTAGGGTACCCGGTCCACCAAGTCAAAGTAGAAGTCAGGGATATCCGTCAGGATAGCAGGGTGAAAACGGAATAGCCAGGGATCCCATGACAAGTAGAGTGGGGTGTGATAGTGTGGATGGGCACCTGGAGAACCTATTGGCATGGTTCTTGGTAAACAAGGGTAAGGTACTTGGAACCGGCGCTGGCATATTGGTGGGCTGGTTGACCATTAAGTACGGATTCCTTAAGGCCGTATTTGTGCTCCTTTGCATCGTCATCGGCTGCGGGGTCGGGGCCTATATTGACGAACGGGGAGATATCCGGGGTCTTTGGGAGGGGAGGTTCCCTTCCAAGCGTAGATAGTCTAGGGTATGGAGAAGTGAGGATATGCAAAGGAGAAAAGCACGGGAGGCGGCATTGCAGGCCCTTTTCCAGGTTGACATTGGTAAAGGCAGCGTGGAGGCGGCAGTGGCGTACGCCGTCCAGATCAACGATTTAGGCGATAATGCAGCAGCATTCTGCCAAGACTTAGTTAGCGGAGCCATTGGCCACCAAGGAGAGATCGATGCCACCATCTCCAATCTGGCTGTGGACTGGTCTATCGATCGCTTGGCTAATGTGGATCGCAATATCCTGCGAATTGCTTTATACGAACTGATGCATAGGCAAGATATACCGGAGAGTGTGGCCATTAGCGAGGCAGTGGAGATCGCCAAGGAGTATGGTGATGACAACTCAGGGCGGTTTGTTAATGGCATCTTGGGTCAGTTCGCTCGAAACCGCAAGGACGATGGTGATAAGAGCAAGGAGTAGAACCCAGATTGTCCAGAGAGGATAGGCCAGCCGTGGTGCTGGGCATAGATACTAGTTGTTACACAACATCAGTGGCTCTCGTTGGTGAGAGTGGGCTAGCTATAGACCGTCGGTTGCTCTTGGAGGTACCCAAAGGGACACGGGGACTGAGACAGGCAGAGGCGGTTTTTCAGCATGTACAGAATCTACCCAATCTCCTTTCTGAAGTACTTCCCCGAAGGGATATCACAGGGGTGGCTGTTAGCAGCACACCGCGTTCGGTGGCGGATTCGTACATGCCAGTTTTCAAGGTGGGAGAAGGCACAGCCCAAAGTTTAGCATTGGCCCTGGACGTTCCGTGTTATTTTACTAGCCACCAAGCAGGACACATTTGGGCAGGTCTTCATGGAACCGGGTTGAATTGGGCAGGTGATTTTCTCGCCCTACACGTGTCAGGGGGCACTACGGAAGTTGCTTTGGTAAGGCTTGACGAATCAAGAAACATGGAGCTATCGGTCTTAGGAGGCAGCCTAGACATCCACGCCGGGCAACTTATCGATAGAATCGGTGTGGAGCTGGGATTAGCGTTTCCAGCTGGTCCCCATCTCGAGAAGCTAGCGAAGGAAGGGCGTAGCCAGGGAATTGATTCTGTGGATTTGCCGGTTTCAGTCAGCGGCCTCCACGCCAATCTATCGGGCCCTGAGGCTGCGGCCAAAAGAGCTCTGAAGCGTGGTGCAGATCCTTTGGGTCTGGCTCAAGGTATCGAGGACTGTGTGGCCCGTACCATCACCGCTCTGGCCAAGAATGCCGCGTCAGATCGAGAGCAGGACAGAATCCTGATCGTAGGTGGTGTCGCGGCGAATCAGTATATTCGGCACTTTTTGGCCACCAGCTTGGAGGAAGCGGGTATCACGGTAGGCTTCGCTCCATCGGCTCTAAGCTCTGACAACGCGGTGGGTGTTGCCGCCTACGGATTGTGGCAGGCTGGTACCTACCGAGTTCACTCATGTGCTACTAATGGTGAATGACATTTGGTTATTAAAGATAGTACTAATGCATAAACTCCTACTGGGATGTTGTGGACTTTGAGGCAGCTTTCGGGGGAGGCATGCTGGATGTGGTGGAAACTACTGGTTGGTGGTATTCTGGGTCTATTGGTTGGGCACTACGTGACTCCAGGGTACTGGCTGTGGGTGGTCATCGGTCTAATCCTGGGCTACCTGGTGCAAGTGTGGACTGACCGACAGGCAGGTAAAGGAACCAGGAAAGAAGGATAGGGCCAGTAGCATCACTAGGCCCAGGCTTAGGGAGAAGCCAGCAGGTTTGGGTGTAGAGAGGGTCGGCGTTGTCGGCCCTTTTTCCTCTTGGCAAAACGGCAGGAACCCAAACATCAAACGGCGAACAATGAGGCAGGTGAAGGCGATGTCCGACATACTTGGAATACAAGCACAGGCACCTTTTGACTTGCCTGTTTACTCAGTTACAGATATCACTCGTTTGCTGAAACGGTATCTAGAAGACGAGCCACTTTTTCGGGCCGTGACAATCAGCGGCGAGATCTCCAATTTTAAGCACCATACCTCCGGACACATGTACTTCGGTCTGAAGGATGCTCAAAGTAGTATCCGTTGTGTAATGTTCAGGGGGCGCAACAGCAACCTGCGTTTTACTCCCACGAATGGTCTAGAGGTATATGCTACTGGTGGGATCACCATTTATGAGCCGGGAGGCGTTTACCAGCTATATGTGGATCACCTGGAGCCCAGAGGCATAGGGGATCTGCATCTGGCTTTCCAGCAGCTTAAGGACAAGCTTGCCCGGGAAGGGTTATTCGATCCGGGGAGGAAGAGGCCATTACCATTCTTACCCCGTCGCATCGGTGTGGTTACTTCTCCCACGGGGGCCGCCATCCAAGATATTATTAGTGTCTTGACAAGACGAGCGCCGAGCACTGAGATTCTCGTAGCACCTGCGCTTGTGCAGGGCCGGGAGGCTGCGATGAGCATCGTAGACGCTTTGGAGGCGTTGATTCAGTACGGCGAGGTTGATGTGATCATCGTAGGAAGAGGGGGAGGTTCCCTAGAAGATCTGTGGCCATTTAACGAGGAAATCGTAGCTCGGGCTGTCTACGGATCTCCTGTGCCGGTGATCTCTGCTGTGGGTCACGAGACAGATGTCACTATTTGTGATCTCGTGGCAGATGTACGGGCGCCTACGCCTTCGGGGGCGGCCGAACTGGCGGTACCCTTGACTGCCGATCTGCTCAACAGCCTAGTGGAGCAAGAGAGCAGGCTGCTGGCACTTTGGCAGCAATGCTTTCGGAGCAAACGGGATAGGATCAGTCACCTTGAACGGATGCTAGGCAGCTACAACCCCACAAACAGCATAAGGCAGCATAGGCAGCGTCTAGATGAACTTAGCCAACGGATGGTGACTTTCATGGAGCGAGAGCTGACTTTGGGTAGGACCAAGCTATCCAGCGCCGTGCAAAGGTTAGATAGCCTTAGTCCTTTGGCAGTAGTTGGTCGAGGATATGCTATCGTCTCCAAGCGCGAAAGCCGCGAACCTGTTGTATCTGTAGAGGACGTGGAGCCAGGCTCCTACATTGAGGTGATGTTGCAGGATGGTACTATCCAGGCCGAGGTTAAGGATACTAAGCTAAGTACAATCCTGGGAACAGATGACCTTCATGGGCTTGGGCCTAATGGGAAGTAGGTGATAGATGAAGATGGATAACCATCAAACCTTTGAAGAGAATCTCGCCCGCCTAGAGAAGATCATTAGCCAGTTGGAGGAAGGAGATGTTCCATTGGCAGATTCTTTGGCTTTGTTCGAAGAGGGGGTACAGCTCGTTCGCCGCTGTTCCCAGCAATTGGAGGGAGCCGAAGCTCGTATTGCGATACTGACCTCAAAAGAGAAAGAGGGCGAGATGCAGATTGACCCTTTTGAGACGGCTGATGAGTAGAAAAGGAGTTTAAATGCATCATGCTGCAGCATTACATGGAAAAGCACTTGCCCCGCATCGAAGAAGAGTTAGATCGGTGTTTGCCCAAGCCCTCAATTTACCCTGAGAAAATCCATG
>JAAYRF010000243.1 GCA_012518905.1 Bacillota bacterium
TCTTCATCCCCGTAGTTGCGTATTTCTTTATAATCAGCTGTTCTTTTGCGCAAGAGGATGTCCCAGTAGGGCGGTGATGTCATACATAAGTCAATGGAATTGTGTTTGATTAGGTTAGGGATTTCACTGGCATTGGTGTTATATATTTCAAAGCTCTGCTCGCTAAAGAGGCTTGCCTGTGCCAAGCGTTCTTTCGCCAGCTTCACATATTCAGGGTTTAGCTCAAAACCGATGCCATGGCGACCTAAGTTGCGGGCAGCCAGCAAGGTTGTGCCGCTGCCCATAAAAGGGTCGAGGATACTGGGGTCCTCGCTAGTGGTAAAGCAGTTAATGATTCGCCTCACTAGCATCTCCGGAAACATAGCAGGGTGTTTCAGTTTCCGTTCTTCTGCGGTCTTAGTTATGTCATTCCACACGCTGATAGAGTATCTTGCCCATTCCTTGCCACCTAGGTCATTGGCACGCTTCTTACTCATCTTAATCCTCCTGTTGGTTCTGATCCATCTCGATCTTCTCGAAGCATGCTGGTTTTTCCTTGCCAAATGGGATGGAAGCCTTCTTAATAAGCATTATGCTCTTTTTATGGGAAATGCCATACGAATCCTCGCAGTGGGAACAATGGAGATGGGGCAGAGCGGAGTCTCTACAGAAACCATTGACCAAAGGGCACAAAAGATATACAATACCCCTGTAGGGTATACTAAGCATGGAGGTGACCACAGTGGATCGCCAGGTTGGTACAAAAGTTGGGACTAAATCAGTAGGACGCAATGGGGAGCTTACGGGGGCCACTCTCAAGATCGGAGGCATGAGCTGTGCCGCTTGTGCAAGCCGTGTTGAGAAACAGCTTTGCGAGTTACCCGGTGTGCATGGGGCCGTTGTTAATCTAGCGACAGAGAAAGCCGTCATCGAATATGATAGCTCCACTATTGGAGTTCTGGACCTCAAACGGGCAGTGGAGGAGATCGGCTACAGAGTCCATGATATGGCGAGTGAAGTTGAAGTGGATAGTGAGAAAGCGGAAAGGCAAAGGGAGATCCGCAGGCAAAAGGCAGTATTCACCTTCTCAGCGGTTTTCTCCATACCCTTACTTTTGACGATGCTGGTGCATTTGGGAATAACTCAAAAACTACCTGCAATTCTCCTTGATCCGAGATTTCAGATGATCTTAGCGACCCCAGTACAGTTTGTTGCTGGTTGGCAATTCTACCGAGATTCGTATTACACGCTGAGGGCAGGTAGTGCCAATATGTCGGTTCTGGTTGCCTTAGGAACCAGTGCTGCCTATTTTTACAGTGTGGCTGTCGTCTTTTGGGGGTCTAAGCTCGGGCAACACCAGGTATATTTTGAGAGCTCCGCAGTGATCATCACATTGATTCTTTTAGGCAAATTGCTGGAAGCCATGGCTAAGGGCAGAACATCGGATGCTATTAGGAAACTAATGGGATTGCAGGTGAAGACTGCTCGAGTAATCCGTGATGGTCAAGAGATGGATATACCCATTGAAGACGTTGTTGTTGGCGATCTGTTGGTAGTACGTCCTGGGGAGAAAATTCCTGTGGATGGAATCATCCAACAGGGGTACTCAGCTATAGATGAGTCGATGCTGACCGGCGAAAGCGTTCCCGTCGACAAGAAGGTAGGTGACGAAGTCATCGGCTCCACCATAAACAAGCATGGCACCTTTAGGTTTACTGCAACCAAGGTAGGGCGGGATACAGCTCTTGCCCAGATCATACGTATTGTTGAGGATGCCCAAGGCTCTAGGGCACCTATCCAAAGACTCGCGGATGTCATATCAGGAAGATTTGTGCCAGCAGTAGTGCTCATAGCCATCTTGACTTTCCTAGCTTGGTACTTTATCGGAGATCCCGGTAATTTCACCCGTGCCTTGGTTAATCTTACAGCGGTGCTGGTAATTGCCTGCCCTTGTGCTTTGGGATTGGCTACACCTACGTCTATTATGGTGGGTACGGGCAAAGGAGCAGAAAACGGAATTCTGATCAAGGGCGGGGAGCACCTGGAGAACGCCCATAAGCTCCAGGCCATAGTCTTGGATAAAACCGGCACCATTACGAAAGGGGAGCCGGAGCTCACCGATGTGGTGGCATCGAATGGCTTCACTACAGATGAACTATTACGTCTTACTGCCAGTGCTGAACGGGGTTCGGAGCATCCGCTAGGCCAGGCCATTATTCACGGCGCTAGGAATCGGGGCCTGTTATTGGGTGAACCGTCGGCATTTGAGGCCATACCCGGTCGTGGCATTGTAGCGGAGGTCGATGGCCGTCATCTGTTAGTGGGCAATAATCGACTCATAGAGGAAAATGGTATTGATATCGAAGGCATGGAAGATGCCCTTAAAGAGATGGAAATGAAAGGCCAAACGGCCATGCTGGTGGCCGTCGATCGCAGCTTAGCTGGGATTATCGGGGTGTCGGATACTGTGAAACCTGGCTCGGCCGATGCCATTTTGGCCATGCGGCAGATGGGATTGGAAGTATATATGATCACTGGTGATAATCGGCACACTGCCACCGCCATCGCTAGCCAAGTGGGCATAGATACCGACCATGTGCTTGCCGAAGTATTGCCAGAAGATAAGGCAAAGAAGATTCAGGAGCTAAAAGACCTTGGGTTGGTAGTTGGGATGGTGGGCGATGGCATCAACGATGCGCCAGCCTTGGTGACCGCGGATGTAGGCTTTGCCATCGGTACCGGTACTGATGTAGCTATGGAGTCAGCTGACATTACTTTGATCAGAGGCGATCTCAAGGGAGTAGTGGCCGCCATACAGCTAAGTCGCAGCACCATGCGGAATGTCAAAGAGAACCTCTTCTGGGCCTTAATCTATAACACGATAGGCATTCCCGTGGCTGCCTTTGGGCTCTTGTCGCCGGTGGTGGCCGGTGGTGCCATGGCTTTCAGCTCCGTATCGGTGGTTACTAATGCTTTGCGGTTAAAGAGGTGGAAATACAAAGAAGTGGTATGAGATTGATGTGCAGCCTTTTGGTACGGTATCGTCAGTCAGTAGAAATCAAGCACAGGCGGGTTCTCTTAGAATACCCGCCTGTGGGTGGAGGTTCTAGCTAGTGCGTACAGTTGGTCGGGCCATGTCGAGAAGCCCAAGCGCCAGATGGGCGAGGCCAAAACCCATTACCCCAGATGATATCTTGCGACTTCTGGGGCGTAGGGCCCAACCTAAAGCTGTAACAACGGCACCAAGGCCGGTTACCGCCCAACTGGTAGTTCGGGGGTGCTTGTCCCGAGCCACATGAATACACCTCCGAGGCTATTATCTCCCGAGGGAGAAGAGAGTAATCCTGAAGCTAGAGGGTGAGGCAGCAGTTTCGGACTATGCAGATAGCGAACTGAGGCGATGCAGCACTGCTTGCCATACGTGCTGAATCGCATGTCCCGCACCAGCTAGCTGTGGAGCTCCAGCAATCTCATAATCCACGGCTGGTAGCCCTTTTGCAAGGGCAGAGACCACGCCCCTATCAAAGGGAATACGCCCAGCTAGTTCTATTTTATGGTGGCGACAGTAGGTTTCGATTTCCTCGGCATACTCCTTATCTAGATCCCACTTGTTAATGCAAACCATGGCTGGTACGGCGAAATGGTCTATAAGACGATGGACCCGCTTTAGATCATGAAGCCCGGCTACGGTCGGCTCCGTCACAATGAGGGCCAGGTCAACACCGGAGCTACTGGAAATAACGGGGCAGCCGGTCCCAGGAGGGCCGTCGATAATAATGTAATCGCTATCTTGGGTCTCGGCAATCAGTCGAGCGTTTTCTCTGACCTTGGCAACTAGCTTGCCGGAGTTCTCCTCAGCGATACCTAACCGAGCATGGACTAAAGGGCCGTAGCGAGTATCTGATAAGAACAAATGCCCTGACATGTGGTCTTCTAGTGTGACAGCCCCCTCTGGACAGACCAGCCGACACACTCCACATCCTTCACATGCCATAGCAATGACAACACTATGGGCGTTAAGGATTTTGATGGCGTCAAATCGGCAGTGCTCTTCACAGGTGCGGCAATTGGTGCATTTGTGAGGATCAATTTCCGCCTTCTGGGAGCCTATAAATCCCTCTGTATGGTAGGTTACGGGTCTTAACAGCATATGGAGATTGGCCGCATCGACATCACAATCGGCTATTACGATATTGCGGGCTAAGGCAGCAAAACCTGCGGTGATCGAGGTCTTGCCGGTACCTCCCTTGCCGCTAATGATGAGCAGCTCTTGCATTCTTATCTACCCCCAGGCATATGGCGGTTTGTCACTTGCCAATCTGTCTCTGATGCGATCCCACAGGTTATGAAACTGCTCTTTAAGATCAGGGAATGCCTCCACTAAAAGACCGCCTTTGGCATAACAGGATGCGTATCTAGTATCAAAGGGGATCTCCATTAGGATAGGTATGCGAGCCTCGGAGCAGTAATCATAGACACCGCTATCACCTAGCCCAGAGCGGTTGATGACGACGCCGTAGGGCAGTTGGAGTTTCGTGGCTAGCTCTACTGCTAAAGCCAGATCATGTAGGCCAAAGGGAGTAGGCTCTGTAACTAGCAGGCAGAAATCTGTATTCTGGACAGCGGCTACTACACTACAACTAGTCCCAGGAGAAGCATCGATGATCACCACTCTGCCCCTATGGTTCGCGGGGGCTGTATCCCGCACAGCATTAACTACTACCGGTGCTAGGGGGCTGCCGATGGCCAAAGAGCCCTTGGTGATCTGGATGCCCTTCCCCGCCCCTGTCTCTACACTTCCGATTTTCCGCGGGATTTCCGTTATGGCTTCTGTGGGACAGACTAAACTGCAGCCTCCACAGCTATGACAAAGCTCCGGGAAAATAATCGGCTGCTTTTCTACGATGGCTATGGCACCGTAGGCACAGAAGCTGCTGCACCTCCCGCAGCCATCACACTTGGTCTCATCTACCTTGGGCACGGTGGTAAAGACACCTCTGTGTTGGGTAAAGGAGGGCTGTAGAAAAAGGTGTGCGTTAGGCTCCTCTACATCGCAGTCGAGGAGCATGACGGGTAACATTTCCTTTATAATCAAAGCCAGATTGACAGCTATTGTAGTCTTGCCTGTTCCGCCTTTTCCGCTGGCAATGGTAATGAGCATGATACTCCCCATTTCTACTAGATCGTTCTGGCTAGGCCACCTAACTCACTTACAGGTATGCTCTTAGCTTACCCATGCTTACTTATGATCACAGAGGCTTTCTCCTGGCTCAAGCTGGCCTGTGATGTAGGATGCTATCACTTCGTCAACGAGTCCTTGGACCCCAATAATCGTCTGGATCTGTCTTTCTCTAAACAGGTCCTGCGCACTGGGACCCATACCTCCCACAATGATACAGGCAATCCC
Source organism: Bacillota bacterium (assembly GCA_012518905.1). Taxonomy (GTDB): domain Bacteria; phylum Bacillota; class Limnochordia; order DTU087; family DTU087; genus JAAYRF01. The sequence goes on from JAAYRF010000243.1 coordinate 5,387, forward strand.
CAGTTCTGCTAGGTATCGAGGGAGAAAACCCGGTTTGTGCCCCGGATTGGGGATCACATTTTGCTCGAGGATCTGCCCCTTTTCAACTGTGGCAATGGTATAGCTGGGACAATGCCCGAGATGGGATGCCACCATATTGCCATCGGTAGCTACCGCCACCTTATACTTTGTATCCCTTCCAGGTTTATGAGCATCTTCAGTATGTGGGCTAGAAGCTGCTTCGGGCTCTTCCCTTGGACCAAGACCTGTATATTCTGCTAGGGCCTCCCGGACTGAGCTGCTCTTGGTACTGTGGACTTCGATACCGGCCTGGGTTAGCACTTGGCCAGCCTTAGGACCTACGCTGCCGGTGATTACGGTCTGGATGCCTCGGTTAACCATCAGCTGGGCTGTCTGGATACCGGCCCCGCTCTGGGCAGAGGCATTTTCGTTAGAGATGTTTTCCGTCTTGCCCGTAGATGCATCGAAAACAACGAAAAACTGAGAACGGCCAAACCGAGGCTCAAAAAGTGCATCTAGTCCTGGGCCTTTCGAGGAAATAGCGATTTTCATTTACATATCCCCCCATCGGTGGAAAGTCAAATACAGAATAATGAACATATGCCCACTAGTAGTATACCCATTCGGGACGATATATGTCAACGAGATTCCAAGAAATCTAATCCAGAAAGGATGCTGTGGGGCATGGCGGCACAGTATCCTAGTCATCTGGAATGCAACTATGGAATGGGGCTGCAGGTGAACTTGAAATCGATGTCGAACAGTTTTGGCAAATAGGCGAAATTCATGCTATGGAAGGGAGAGATGGGATATTGGAGGTTCGGTCCCGTATTGCTCAGTTGGAAAAGGTTGGGGTAGACAGTTATTGGGCAGAAAGGGTAATCTCTCAGATCAAGTACGCCTACCGGCTCTCGCAAGTCGATGGTGGCCGGCATGATACCCTCATTGATTCGGTACTGCGGTTCCTCTTGGATGAGCTACAGCAAAGCGGTACCATCACAGTCCAAGCGGGACAGAAAGCAGAGGCTATGCTTTTAAAGCTCTCGCCTCGTGCTAAAAGCTACAGGATAATCTGTGCTGCCCACGCCCATATTGACATGAACTGGATGTGGCGATGGGATGAAACGGTGGCCATAACGTTAGATACTTTTCGCACTATGCTCCAGCTTATGGAGGAATACCCCGATTTCACTTTCTCCCAATCACAGGCGTCCGTGTACAAGATAGTCGAAGATTACGGACAAGAGATGTTGGAAGAGATTAAGGCTAGAGTCAAGGAAGGGCGCTGGGAAGTGACTGCCTCCACATGGGTTGAGGCAGACAAGAACATGCCTAATGGGGAGAGCATGGCTCGGCATATTCTCTATACAAAGCGTTACCTATCCCGTCTACTAGACATACCGCCCGAAACGCTGAACCTAGATTTTGAGCCCGATACCTTTGGACATAGCATAAATGTACCGGAGATTTTGGCCCAAGGCGGCGTAAAATACTACTATCACTGTCGAGGGGATGCAGGACACTATCTGCAAAGATGGGTAGCGCCCTCAGGTCGATGGGTGATAGTGTATCGAGAACCATTTTGGTACAATGCTTCGATTACTCCGGAGATGGCCATGTATGTGCCGGAGTTCTGCCGGCAACATGGGCTCAAGTCTGTTCTTAAGGTCTACGGCGTAGGAGACCATGGAGGCGGTCCTACTCGCCGCGACATTGAGAAGATCAAGGATATGAATAATTGGCCGATTTTTCCTAAGGTTGAATTCGGTACTTTTCGGGAATTTTTCCAGGCAGTGGAAGATGTCAAGGATGGTCTGCCCGAGGTACGGGGTGAGCGCAACTTCATTTTCACTGGCTGCTATACCAGCCAGACTAGGATTAAGGCAGCTAACCGGATCGGCGAAGGCGCACTCAACGAAGCTGAAGCCTTTGGTGTCTTGGCAGCGATCAACGCAGACTGGAAATACTGCAATGAGAGCTTCTTCCAAGGCTGGCGTCACGTGCTGTTCAATCAGTTCCATGATATTATCCCAGGCTCAGGCGTCGCTGATACTCGTGAGTATGCTCGGGGGCTTTTCCAGGAGACCATGGCCATAGCCGGCGCCAACAAGAAACTGGCATTGGAGAAACTAGCTGCAGAGATAGATACTGCGTCCCTGGTCCCTGAAGAAGACCTAACAGATACGATGGCTGAAGGTGCCGGGGTTGGTTTCGGCGTGGAAGATCTCAGAATATCCCAGACTTCCCGCGGCGCAGGCAAAGGGCGTATATTCCACATATTCAACCCTTCCATTGTCCCACGGCGTGAGTTGGCAGAAATTGTTCTCTGGGACTGGGAGGGGGATCTCAAGAGGTTAGTATGTAGGGATGCTGAGGACAGCATGGCGGCCCATCAAGTGCTAGACCACGGCGTCAATCACTATTGGGGACATTCTTTCGTGCGACTACTTGTTGAAGTTAAGGTGCCAGCCTACGGTTATGCCACCTATGTCATCTCCGAAACGGATGATTTCCATGTGCCCATTGAATACCCTCGTGATCCAAGAGTAGAGGAACCGGTTAGCTTTACTTTAGAGAATGATTTGATCAAAGCTGTTTTTGATACCCGGACCTGTGCTTTGATATCCTTGGAAGATAAAAGTAGTAGAGAAAACCTGGTTTGTTCCCAGAGGCCCGCTGGCGTTTTCCGTTTGATCCAAGAAGACCCACGGCTTGGCATGACATCTTGGCGAGTGGGCAGGTATATGGAGATTCAGGATTTGGTGGAAAACGTCCAGGTCGTGGATTACTGTAGGGGGGAGTTGCATCAAAGTCTGACCTATAGAGTGGATTTTGCCGATTCCAAGCTGCATGTCACAGTATCTTTGGACAAAGGCAGTACCAGGCTAGATTACGATGTGAGATGCGATTGGCAGGAGCGGGGCAGGGCTGGCAAGAGTGTGCCACAGTTGAATTTCTATGCCCCCATTGCCTATGATTGTACTGCGTACAAATACGATGTTCCCTTTGGTACAATAGAGCGAAGGCCTATGGACATGGATGTTCCCGGTAACAGTTGGATGCTAGGGCTGAGCAACGCTGATAACAAAAGCAAGTTGATGCTTATTACAGACTCCAAATATGGTTTTCGGGGCTATAACAATGCCCTGGCTACTAGCTTAATTCGTAGCTCATATGATCCTGACCCATACCCAGAACTTGGCATCCACCGCTTTCGTTTGGCTTTATGTGTGACTGCGGCTACTAGCAATCAAGAGCTTATCGAGTGCGCTTATGCGTATAACCACCCCTTAACGGTTTTATCCACCAAGGCCCATGCCGGCAGCTGGCCCTTAAGTCACGGTTTCATAGGGCTTGAGGGGGGCGGTGTGGCCATTGCCGCTGTGAAAAGGCCGGAAGAGGCGGCCGGTAAGGAAATGATCATTCGCCTTTATGAGACGGAAGGTAAGGATACCCAGGCCACCTTGGGTTTCTGTCGCGATATTCGGGAAGCGGTGCTGGTAGACATAAATGAGCAACCTATGGAAGCCATCTCCAAACCAGAAACCAGATCCAATAAAGTTACCTTCAAAGTAAGCGGAGGAAGTGTAGCCAGTATCAGGCTTCTGTTTGACTAGTGTTCTCATTGTTTGAACCTTTACGAGTGCAGGAGGAGGCCGTGCCCAAGTCAACCAAGGGGCACGGCCTCATTGCTTTCACCCCA
>JAAYRF010000244.1 GCA_012518905.1 Bacillota bacterium
ACTATTTACCATCTCCGGATCGAGGAAGAAAGGGGTTTTATCACTTTTAGCATTAGAGCCAATGGATTTTTATACAATATGGTGCGCAATATTGTTGGCACTCTGCTGGAAGTAGGTAAAGGAAGGGTACCAGTAAGAGAGATGCCGGAGATTCTGGCAGCCAAAGACCGCCGATGGGCTGGTCCCACAGCGCCAGCCAGGGGCCTTTACCTCATGAATGTGGAGTATTAGGCGCCTTAAGCAAATGCTTGACACTGATAGGTGGCTGTAATAGAATTGGATACGGCAAACCTAGCAGTGTTTCTGCTGGTCTAATTGGATATTTGACCGAAACCTGTTCTTGACTAGGCACCGCGGTACATAGCCCCGGCCGCAGGGTATCGGTTGAGAATGGTTCTATACAACCGTGTTCGCAAAGGGGGGAAAGTCAATGGAAAAAGGCAAGACGTATATGGCTAGACCAACTGATATTGACAGAAAATGGTATGTTATAGATGCGAAAGATAAGGTATTAGGTCGCCTTGCGGCGGAGATTGCCACCATACTAAGAGGTAAGCATAAGCCACAGTTTACACCCCATATGGATACCGGTGACTTTGTGATTGTGGTTAACGCTGAGGAAATCAAGCTCACTGGCAGGAAGCGTGAGCAAAAGACCTATTATTGGCATACTGGTTACCCCGGTGGGTTACGCTCTCGCACTGTAGAGCAGATGCTCGAAAAGAAGCCGGAAGAAGTCCTTCGGAGAGCGGTCTGGGGGATGATGCCAAAGAACAAGCTGGCCCGGCAACAAATGAAGAAGCTCAGAATATATGTGGGACCGGAGCATCCCCACATGGCTCAAATGCCTCAGCCTTTAGAGGTGCCTGAGGCGACAAGATAAGTCGAGTTCAATTAAGACTACTAGCGATGAAAGGGGGGATAAGTAGGTGGCTAAAGCAACAGCTGAGTTGAACCAGTATTATGGTACGGGACGGAGAAAGCGTTCTGTTGCCAGGGTATACCTAAGACCGGGAACCGGCAACATTATCATAAATCAGCGCCCCATCGACGAGTACTTTGGCCGTGACGTATTGAAGACCATCTGTCGTCAGCCCTTGAAAATGACGGGAACAGAAGGCAAGTTTGATGTCAAGGTCAACGTCAAGGGAGGCGGAACGTCTGGACAAGCAGGGGCTATCCGTCATGGTATAGCCCGTGCTCTTTTGGAGTACGATGCAGAGCTGCGATCCGCCCTTAAGCAGGCAGGGTACTTGACACGAGATCCGCGGATGAAGGAGCGGCACAAGTATGGCTTGAGGAAAGCCAGAAGGGCTCCCCAGTTCTCCAAGCGTTAATCCCAATCTATTATGTGCATGAGGCGGTCTTGAGCCGAGAGGCGGGGACCGCCTTTTTGCTAGGGTTTTCTAAAGGGAAGAGAGGGGTAATAATATATGGACCGGAAAAAGGTCATCTCGATCATCGAGACCGGTAAAGTTGTAGCCATCATCAGGAAGGTACCAAGGGATGTGGCTTATGGTATCGCAGCCGCTTTAGCAGAAGGTGGGATCCATGCCTTGGAGTTTACGGCAGAGACCCCCCTAATAGCAGATATTATAGCTGATGTAAAGAAGCGGCTCCCGGCATCCATCGCCGTAGGAGCAGGCACCGTGCTGGATGCAGAGACGGCTAGGGTACTCTTGCTGGCAGGAGCAGACTTTGTTGTTACGCCAACTCTAAACAAGAAGACCATCGAGCTTTGCGTCCGCTACGGCAAGCCTGTGATACCGGGGGCCATGACCCCAACAGAGATTCTCACAGCCTATGAGGGTGGAGCCGACCTTGTCAAGGTATTTCCCGCAGGGCCCTTGGGGCCCGATTATTTGCGGAGCATTAAAGGTCCATTGCCCCACATACCCCTGATGGCCACAGGCGGGATCTCTGCAGCAAACGCTCGGCAGTTCCTCCAGGCCGGGACAACAGCTTTAGGGGTGGGAGGATCGTTAATCCCTACTTCAGCGGTGGAGACAAGAGACTATAAGGCAGTGGAGGAGAGTGCCCGGGACCTCATGAAAGTCGTTCTTGGCCCTTAGGGGCTTTAGCGAAGGTTTTTGGCTAAGTTTTGATTCCCGAAAGTTAGGGATGTTTGGTTGTGAGTAGAGTTTGGAACACTAGCAGATAAGGCGTATAAACGTCGATGGGGAGGCGATCAGCTTGCAGAAAAAAAGAACCATCACGGCGACCGATGGAGCAAATCAGCAGGTGGAGTGCGATATTGCCATTATTGGAGCGGGACCGGGTGGATACGTGGCTGCCATTTACGGAGCAAGGCAAGGCAAGAAGGTTGTTCTAATTGAGAAAGGCGAAGTCGGCGGCACCTGTCTCAATAGAGGTTGTATCCCCACTAAGGCCCTAGTTAGGACTACAGAAATCTACAAGGCGCTCCAAGAGGCCAGTAGGTATGGCTGTAAAGCCGATGGCATCGAGGTGGATTTCCAAAGGGCCATGGCCCGTAAGGATCGGGTGGTGGCTGGCCTTGTCAAAGGAGTCCATTCCTTGCTGGCGGGTAACGACGTAGAATTGTTAGCTGGCTCTGGTATGTTGATAGATGAGCATACGGTAAAGGTAAGCCAAAAGGATAGTGAGATTCTCGTTAAGGCTTCTCATATTATCATTGCCGGCGGTTCGGAGCCTGCGGTATTGCCTATCCCCGGAGCCCGTGAGGATTTCGTCATAGATAGTACTCAAGCCTTGGAGCTAAGTGAGCTTCCCGACAGCCTTGTGATTATCGGTGGCGGTGTCATCGGCATGGAGTTTGCCTTTATCTTTGCTAGGCTTGGGGTAAAGGTGACCCTTATTGAATATCTCGAAGAAATACTGGCTCTTATCGATAGTGATCTGACACAGGTAGTGGTGCGTAATCTCCGTATGGCTGGAGTAAAGCTGCATACCAACGCTAAAGTTACCTCTTTGGAAAAAGGCGACAATGGTAGGGCTTTGGTGCATTTTGAGGATGCCGCAACCGGTGAGCCGTTTACCGGTGTTGCCGCGGATAAGGTATTGATGGCAGTAGGCCGTCGTCCAGCCTTAGCTGGTCTTGGCGTTGAGGATCTGGGCCTGGAGCTAAATCCCCGAGGACAGGGAATTAAGGTAGACAATACCATGGCAACCAGTATGGACAATATCTACGCCATTGGAGATGTCACGGGAGGGATGATGCTAGCCCACCTGGCCTCCCACCAAGGCATAGTCGCTATAGATAATATCGTAGGACGGTCCAGTACCATGGACTACAGGGCAGTACCTAACGCTATTTTTACCGATCCTGAAATAGCTGTTGTGGGCATCAGTGAGAAGGAAGCCAAAGCTCAAGGGATCGAAGTCAAAGTGGGCCGTTTTCCCTTTGCCGGTAATGGAAAGGCTCTTACCCTGGGTATGAGCCGAGGCTTTGTCAAGCTGATTGCCCATCCTGAGACTGGCACTATTTTAGGAGGCGCCATTGTTGGTCCGGGTGCAACGGATCTAATCGCTCAGATCACCTTGGCAGTAGAGCATAGACTTACGGCTCGAGAGGTAGCTAGGACTATCCATGCCCATCCGACTCTGCCGGAGGCGATCATGGAGGCAGCTTGGGATGCGGAAAGTGGGGCATTACATCTTGCAGATTAGTTGGGATACTGCCAGCATAGTCGTTTCCCGTTCCTTTGACCCTTGGTACAACCTGGCACTGGAGGAAATGCTCCTCCATGGAACCAAACAGCAGGGAACTATTTTATACCTCTGGCAGAACCACAATACAGTGGTTATCGGTCGTAATCAAAATGTCTGGAAGGAATGTCGCTGGGAACAGCTTCACAATGAAGGGGGCAAGCTAGCTCGCCGCCTTTCTGGGGGCGGAGCTGTCTATCATGACAAAGGCAATCTGAATTTTACCTTTATTACCCGGCGCCGGGAATATGACCTGGAAAAACAGCTGCAGGTTATACTTGAGGGAGTAGCAGAGCTGGGCATCCCCGCAAAATTCTCCGGGCGCAACGATATCCTCGCCCAGGGCCGGAAATTCTCGGGTAATGCCTTTTACAAGGACGCCGATAGAGCTTATCACCACGGGACTATCCTGGTGGCAGTAGATTTTGCCCAGATGAGCCGGTATTTGCAGGTATCTAGGGAGAAAATGGTTGCAAAGGGTATCGAGTCAGTTCAAGCTCGGGTAGTAAATTTGACGGAGTTTAGGCCTGATCTGGATATTGAGTCTGTTGCCGAGTCCCTCAAAAAGAGCTTCCGGCGGATTTATGCACCACCGGTGGGGGAAGTGGTGGTCGAAGGCCTATTTGGTGAGCTTCCTCAACTTTATGAGAAGTACTCCTCTTGGGAGTGGAGATTTGGCCAAACCCCGGCCTTTGATCTTGTATTGGAAAAACGCTTTCCCTGGGGCGGGATAGAATTAGCCATGGCATTGGAGGCAGGGCGGATTCGGGAGGCAAAGGTCTTTTCTGATGCCATGGAACCCCACCTCATTCAGGCTATGGGACCAGCTCTAGAGGGCGTGCTCTTAGACAAAGAAGCCATGGTCGACTCACTCCAAGTATTGAAGAAGACTCCACAAGAAAAAGCCATCATTGAAGACATAACAGAATGGCTTTCCCTAGTGGAGATATAGTCCTTAAGGATTATCTATTTCCTCTTGGCCTAGAGCCTGCCAGTCAGAGATCAGCTCAAAGCTGTTAGCCACTCTCTGATAGGCTTGGCGATAGACGGCCTGCAGATCTTGATAGAACCGATTGGCCATCGGATCTGGCAGAATTGGTGTTGCCAGTGAGATCTGGCCTCTTACATCGGCGAAGTGCCGGGTATAGCCCTGGGCAACCATGGCCATAACCGCTGCCCCGAAGGCAGAGCCTTGCTCAGTGGAAGTCACCTGTAAGGCAAGACCGGACATATCGGCCATCATCTGCAGCCAAAAAGGCGATTTGGCAAATCCTCCGGTGGCCCGTACGGTATGGGGCATACCCATTACCTCTGCAACTGTCTGACACATGTCAGTAGCCTGGAGGCAAATGCCCTCAAAGATTGCCCGAGCTATGTGGGGCAAGTCGTGGCTTATGGTAAGTCCCATAAGTGTGCCACGGGAATGAAGATTCCAAGTCGGGCTCCTTTCTCCGGCGAGGAAGGTTAGGAAAAGCAGGCCTTCGGCACCTGGTGGTGCCTTGGCTGCTAGGTTGCTCAGCTCGTCAAAAGATGGCTTGGGATCAGGCCAAAGTCCCTGTAGCCACTGGAGAATATTGCCTCCATTGTTGGTAGCACCACCCACTAGCCAAATGTCCTGGGCTAGGTAGTAACACCATGTGCTTCCCCGGGAATGGGTTTTGGGCTCATGGGAGATGGTGCGGCAGGCAGCGCTAGAGCCAATCATGAGGGCCATGTCACCGCATGTTGTGGCACCAACTCCGACGTTGGATAAGGTTCCATCTGTTCCGCCGATGGCCACCGGTGCTCCAGCCAGGCTTGGCACCAGATGCTCCTTGATGTGACCGATAATCTCTGTAGGCTCCATCAGAGGGGGCAGCTTGCCTATATCTACCCTAAGTTCCCTGAGTAGCTCTACATCCCATTGCTTACTTCGCAAAGCCAATAGTCCTGTAGATGAGGCGGTGCTGTAGTCAGTCGCCAGTCTATCCGTCAGATGATAGAGTACATAGTCTTTCAAGGATACAAAATAACGGGCTGTCCGCCATTGGTTTCGGCGCTCCTCGTAGAGCCAAGCTAGCTTACTGGGCCAAAAAGCAGGATGGGTAGGACACCCGGTCCGATGATACAAAGTGAGATCGTATTCTGCTTGCAGGCGTTTGGCAACGGCGGTACTTCGCAGATCCGACCAAAGCCAAGCGTTATCCAAGGGCTCCATTTTGTCATCGCAGGCCAGAAGGCTGTGCATCATACAGGAAAAGCCAATGGCGATTTCCTTGCCGGTGGTACTGGTCCGGGTGGTAACCTCCTCCATGACATCAATGACTGCTCTTAAGATCAGCTTTGGATCTTGCTCCACCCAGGCCGGTTTTGGTGTCAAGACTGACAGGGACCGGGTAGCTTCACTGACAGGAGCTAGTTCTTCGTTATATATGACGGCCCTCACCCCAGAAGTGCCGATATCAACTCCCATGAAAGACCGAGACATGACATCACTCTCCCCCTTAATAGTTCGGGTTAGCCTCTTTTCTACCTGCTGCTCTAGGCCATATCGATCTAGGGCTCTGGTAATTGGCTTGTGGCTGCTTCCGGCAAAGAGAACGGCTCCTCATTCTCAGTGGTAGGGGCGTAGAAGTCGGCTGCGCTCTCGGTATCATTTGGATTGGTCACGTCTCGTTGGGGACGAGGAGAGGTTGGGAAGGAATCGTTTTGATCTAGTGAGCAAGGTGCATACTCCGTAGGTTCAGTTCCTTGAATAAAAGCGGTATCCACGATCCACTCACATCCCGGGCCAGCCAATAATCCGGAGAAGATATCGATAGGCACCCCGGTGATTATGTTTCGGGGGACCGAAAACTCCCAAGGAGGCTCATCAGCTAGAGCTGTATTGATAAACTCCGCCCAGACGGGGCCTGCCAAGCTGCTGCCGTAGCCAGGCAAAGGCTCTTGCTGATCATCGCCTAGATAGACAACCGCTACTATGCTGGGTGTATAGCCGGCAAACCAAAGGCTAATCCTTTCGTCGGTTGTACCGGTTTTGCCCGCGGCCGGCCTCTGGACGGGTAGGTTTTTAGCTGTGCCATATTCCAAAACAGCTCGAAGCATATCTGTCACCAAATAAGCTGTTGTTTCCTCTAGCACTTTGGCTCCTGTGGGGAGGTGCTCTTGTAGGATCCTGCCGTTTGTATCTAAGACTTTCTGGATTGCCCAGGGCTCATACCTAGTACCGCCATTGGCAAAAGGCAAGAAGGCTCCTGCCAGTTCTAGGGGAGTTACGCCTTTAGTCAAGCCTCCCAAGGCTAGGGCGAGATTTCTATCGTCGGAAGTTAAGGATTCGATCCCCATCTGCCTGGCTAGTCCCATGGCCCGATCAATACCAACTTCATTGAGTGTCCACACAGCGGCATTATTCAAAGATACAGCAACAGCATGCTTCATGGTGACGGGACCCCAATATTGAGAGGCCCAGTTACCGGGGGTATAGCCGGCATATTCCCGGGGAGTATCCTCAACCAGGGTGTTTAGCTGCCATCCTGATTCTAGGGCGGCAGCATAGATAAAGGGTTTGAAAGCTGAGCCGGGTTGGCGATACGCTCTGACAGCTCGATTGAACTGTGATTCAATGTAGTTGCGCCCACCTACCATGGCTTGGATCCCACCCGTATGGGGATTCACAGCGATAAGGGCGCCTTGCAGCTTCTGATTGGCGATGGCCGCATTAGCCGCTTCCTGATAGTTTAGATTCAAGGAAGTATGGATCCTGAGACCGCCGCGATAGACCAGGCTGCTGCCATAGCGCTCCTCCAGTTGCTTTTTGACGTAATCGATGAAATACGGGGCAGGGCCTCGCTCGCGGCGACTAAGCTCTAGAGAGGTGCCGGCGGCATCTGCCCTCTCATCCTCGGAGATCATGTCTAGGGCCGCCATTCTATCCAAGACTAGATTTCGCCGTTCCAGGGCTGCCTCGGGGTGGACATAAGGATCATATGCGGCTGGGGATCGAGGGATGGCAGCCAAAAGGGCACTATCCGCCAAGGTCAGGTCTTTGGCGGATTTACCTAAGTAACTTCGAGCCGCTGCTTCAATGCCGTAGCTACCTTCACCAAAGTATATGCGATTTAGATACAGCTCAAGAATTTGGTTCTTCGTGTAGCGCTGTTCGAGGACTATGGCCAGGATAAGTTCTTCAATTTTGCGGCTCCAGGTTTTTGCTGGGGTGAGAAACAGGTTTTTGGCAAGTTGTTGAGTGATAGTGCTAGCGCCCAGTACCTTTTTCCTAGCTCGGATGTCGACATAAAGGGCTCTAAGAATAGCGACGGGATTGAATCCCGGGTGCTCGTAGAACCATCGATCTTCGATGGCAATAATGGCATCTTTCATGTTCTGAGGGATATCCTCTATCGGTATGTAGCGGGTTGGTCCTTGACCTAAAGTAGCTATGATCTCACCATTATCGGCTAGAAGGGTGGCACCCTCCATGGAGCTGGTCTTCTCAAAGGTCCCCAAAAGCAGCCAGCCCCGAATATACAGCCCTAGAAGCAAGATGAGGACTACGCCTATACCTAGGGCAATACCACGCCAATAGCGCCTAAAAAAGCCCCCATGAGCTGCCACAATAATCACCCAAAGCTAGTATGGGCCTTTGGAAACGGCTGTATACCGAAGGGTTGGCCTTTCTTTGGGAAGGTTTATTGCCTGCCCGGAAGAATAACTGCTTGTAGATGCCTAAGGGAGGTATTGATGTGTCCCGTGTCATGCGGTATGTGAACCTCAGTCTACCTGAGCTCCAAAGTCTAGATCGGGAAAGAACCATCTTTCTGATGTGTGTAAGCCCCATAGAGACCCACGGTCCGCACCTACCAGTAGGGACGGACATGTTTATTGCCAAAGAGTTGCAGAGGCGCTATATCCAAAAACTGCGGGAAGAATATCCCGATTACCGATTGATAGTCTTGCCTGATCTTTACTGCGGCTCTGATGCTCTGCCGGTGGAGGGGAGCTTGTCAGTGCGAGGAACAGCTTTGGAGTCTATCATTGTGGATTATGCTAAGGGTTTGGCCAAGCAGGGTTTTAGGTATCTTTTTCTATCAGATAACCACGGAGGGCCCAGGCACCAACTGGCCCTATACCGGGCAAGCAATAAAGCCTGGCAGCGTTGGCACTTTGCAGTGGTCAATACCTTCAATGTCGTTTTTCGCTATATGGTTCACCATGATGCTGATTTTCTCCAAAAGACTGATCTAGCACCGGGATCTTGTGGTGATGATGCCGATGCCCACGCGGGGACTAACGAGACATCCCTGATGCTGGCGGCAGAACCGGAAAGAGTGGGCAGCCAAGATATTCCCCCTTCTTGGCCACCGGAGCCCAAGGGCACGTTAGCCTTACTTTACCGATTGGGAACCATGCTTGGCAGGACCGGATGGGGTAAGGATTTGAAGCACTTGGCAGCTACTTTGGCATGGGTATCCGATGAAACCATGCTTCCTTACATGGGAGCTCCGGCAAAGGCTACAGCGGCTGCTGGGCAAGCCATGCTGGATGCCAGGGTGGAAGTGGCCATGGAGCTATTTGCCCAGGTACTAAATGGTGATATGGTCATAAATAAGCCGATGCTCCATTGGTTGAGTTTTCTTGTGCGGGTGCCGGAAAACTGACTTCTGTGGCAGATGCTGGGATAGACAGGATTATGCTGTACTTGGTCGTATAATATAGCAACATCCATAAACTGGGTATCTATCGGGAGCGTGAGCCAGCGGCGAGGAAGATGTGCTGTTTGGCAGGTAGTCGTCATCGATTGCCATGGGGATATCTAACTGCAACTGCTCCTAGAATTACCTCCAGGAGCAGTTGCTAATACTTGTTACAGTGATAGTGTTAAGATGACTCTTATGTCAACTAAGTTAGCGGATAGGTCTATAGGTCTTTGTAGCAGAACCACCAATCCCAGCATTCGATCTTGCCTGCGGCAGCATCATCTAGTCGGGCTTGGGCATCTTTAGCTGTGGCTGCCGGGGGAATGATTGCCTTGTCACCGAGATCCTCGTTGTTGGGCCAGTTAGCCGGTAGAGCAACCTTATGCTTCTCATGGGTCTGAAGAGCCTTTAGCGACCTTAGGATCTCATCCATATTACGTCCAATCTCCTGGGGATAGTAGAGGATTAGACGGATAACGCCTTTATCGTCGACGATGAAGACTGATCGGACTGTGTTGGTCCCTTTGCCTGGATGAATCATGCCTAGTGCAGCCGATACTCTGCCTAGTTCGTCGGCAATGACGGGAAACTGCACATCTACATTGCGGTTCTCTTTGATCCACTCTATCCACTTGATATGGGAGAAGACTTGGTCTACGGATAGACCTATCAAAGCCGTATTCAATGCCTCAAAATCTTTGCGTAGGCGCTCAAAGGCGATAAACTCAGTGGTACAGACCGGTGTAAAATCACCGGGATGACTGAAGAGTACAAACCATTTGCCAGCATAGTCTTGGGGTAGCTTTAGCTTTCCTTGGGTTGTCTGCACCTCTAGCTCGGGGAAACGATCGCCAATTAGCGGTAACCCTGTATTCATGTTCATTTGAAGACCTCCTTAGTAATAATAATGTTTACCAATAGGTTGTTACCCCCATTTGGGAAAGGCTAAACATAAATGTGTGGTTTTTTGCCGGGGTATGTTAAAGGAACGATTTGGAGTGCATTATAGATCCGGCTTTTGGAAAGGGGAGTTTGAATATGCGTACAGACTATGATGTAATTGTCGTTGGAGGAGGGCCGGGAGGCATCGCATC
>JAAYRF010000031.1 GCA_012518905.1 Bacillota bacterium
ACCAAGAGAGGAACGTATTCCCGGGAATGGTCAGTGCTAGGAGTTGTAGGATCACAACCGTGATCAGCGGTAATGATCAAGACGTCTGTTGGGGCCAAGCTATTGATGATATCAGGTATCAGGGAATCCAGTGCCTCCAAACCAGCCGCGTATCCCTTGGCATCGTTTCGATGACCCCAGAGCATATCGAAGTCTACGAAATTGGCGAAGATTAGGCCTGGCTCCTTTAGCTCCTCCATGGCTGTTAGAACCGCCTTGTGAATTTCTTCGTTACCGTGGGCGGGGAGCACGTGTGAGATGCCTTGGCCGGCGAAAATATCTGGAATCTTGCCTATCCCATAGACGGGATAGCTGTTTTCCACAAGGCGATCCAGTATCGTCGGTCTAAGGGGGGGCAAACTGAAGTCTCGACGGCGTTCAGTTCGGACAAAGTCTCCGGGAGATCCGACAAAGGGTCTAGCTATGACTCGTCCCACGCCGTGTTCTCCTTGGAGCAGTCCTCTGGCTATTTCACACATCTGATAGAGCTCTTCTACGGGGATCACGTCTTCATGGGCAGCTATCTGGAAGACACTATCAGCAGAGGTATACACGATGGGATGGCCTGTAGCCATATGCTCTTGGCCCAGCTCTTCGATGATCACTGTCCCTGAGGCAGGTCTATTACCCAGGGTATGTCTTCCTATCAGGCGCTCAAAATCATCTATTATTTGCTTGGGGAACCCTTGGGGATATACCGGGAAAGGCTTGTCCAGCACCAAACCCATCATCTCCCAATGCCCTGTAGTGGTGTCCTTGCCAGGCGATCTTTCTGCCATCTTTCCCCAAGCACCCATGCAATCGAGCCGAGGTTTGATGCCAAGAATGGGCACTATGTTGCCGATTCCCAGCTGCTCTAGGTTAGGCATATTTAGCCCGCCGACAGCCTTGGCTACGTTGGGTAAAGTGGCGCTGCCTTCATCCCCGTAATCTGTGGCGTCCGGCATCTCACCAACTCCTACACTATCTAAAACTAACAAGATAACTCTGGGCTTGTCCACACTTGTCACCCCACTGCTTATGATCCGAAGCAGCTTTGGGGTGTGCCTCCTCTCCGATCTTGGCTTTGGCAACGGCAGTTGCGTCTAAACGGCAATTAGTTTACATATTTCTAGATAAGGCGCCAGTTACCTGCTGAATAGCGTTGGGCCCAAGCCATGACGGGTGGTGAGCCCCCATGGGAATAAGTCCTTCTGGCAATGGGCAATCCGGCATCTCTCTATGCATCCAGTTGCTAAGTAGCCATAACGTTAGTATGACGATGAGCAGAACCAGGATGGGCCTAGCCATTCGGCGCAAACATTTACTTAGCCCCCGAATCGAGATGACCCACATCATTTCCATCCCCCCATTGTTCTATCAAACGCACTCCCGAGCGCAAGTGAGTATATCGCTTTTAGGCTAGATAGCGAGTGGCAGTTTCAATGAGTATGGGTGTTATGTAAGTCTCAACTAGAGCCGAGCCTGCCAAAAGGCCGCTGGCGGCTAATGCCAGCAAGGTTGTGCTTAAGAACAGTTGGTACATGTTGATATCGCGCCGTCCTAGGAGTGTCTGGAGTGCTGCCCAAGAGAAACTAAAGGAGGCTCCCCCAGCTATAATAAGGGCAGGAACAAAAAGCAGATTATGGGGAACTACCGAGACAACGGCTAGAGCTATCCCCTTTAGCACCATTTCCCGCACCATAAAGGCAACGGTAAAACCCAAGACAAATCCTCTGAGGAAAAGCAGGACCAAGATTAAAGGTGCCCCAAGCACCGATAAGCCAAGAAGCCACATCAAGCCTACTGTCTTGACCGTGTTATCCAGGAAGGTAAGGCGAGCGTTAGCCATGGAGTCCGCTGGCTTTGCCATAGGAAAGGCCTGAAAGAACGTCTGGATGTAGCTCCCAAGATCACCTTTTTGTTCCGGACTGAGGGTCCTAACAGCGAAAGCGCCACTAATACTACCCATGATGAAGACGACAATTAGGAAGACATAGGTTGTGGATCGGCGACGCAAATAGGTACGAAGAGGACCCGATACAATCCTTGCCATGCCTTCTCCTCCTTATCCCCCTTGTCCCCCGTAAGTTTTGCTTGGTGCGGGATACCTCACACCATTTCTATGCGCACGGGTGTCGCTTTATGCTCGGGAGTTCACATCGGTTAGATGGGCGGTATCATTGAGCTTTAGCAGCGATACGTCATCTAGACTCGCAGCTGCGATTAGGGTAATGCCCCCGTTATCGAGCGTGAACTGAGAGCCCGCCTTTCCGGTGATCCGTGCTAAGAGGGCTCGGAGTAACCCGCCATGGGAGACGACTATGCCGATTTGTCCCGGAGGATCTCTTAGAAGACTCTCGAGGGCGCGTACAGCTCTATCTGTTAGCTCAGACAGTGTTTCACTTCCCTTCGGAGCATGCGCATGGGGGTTAGCCCGGTTTTTGCGCCATTCGTCGGGATAGAGCTTTTGAATCTCCTCCCTAGTTAGGCCTTCCCATCTTCCATAGGCTCGCTCCCTCCATAGTAGAGAGATAGCAACAGAAAGACCCAAGTGTTCGGCGATAGTCATGGCTGTATCCCGAGCCCTTACGAGATCACTACTCATCACAAATCTAGCACCAGAAGTCGTGAGTCGTTTTGCTGCCAAACTGGCTTGTTGTTGACCCACATCAGTTAGGGCGATATCCTGCTGTCCCTGGTACCGTCTTTGCTGATTCCAAAGCGTCTCTCCGTGTCTTACGAGGTAGATTTTGATCAATGATTACTCCCCTCCTGCACCTCGCGGTGGATGCGACCGTATTGTCCACCTCCACCCACCGTCATCGATAGCTGCCCGCTTCTAGCGGCCAAGACTCTCTTGGCAATAGTGCGACCTACAACCATGGTGATCTCTTCAAAGGTGGCATCATGCAAGATTCGCATTTCTGTACCAAAGGCTGCAAGCAGCTTTTCCAGGGTTTTTGGCCCGACACCGGGTATAAAATCCAAAGGAACCTGGTGAATGTAATGGGGTCGACG
>JAAYRF010000245.1 GCA_012518905.1 Bacillota bacterium
CCCGCGTGGGGGGCGACCAACTAGTATAATTACGGCGCTGTGTATGGGTGTGTTTCAATCCACGCCCCCGCGTGGGGGGCGACTCCATCATGCCTATGGTCTTTCATCAATTCATGGGTTTCAATCCACGCCCCCGCGTGGGGGGCGACATCAATGGCTCCATTCCGAGCCTTCTGCCAAACACGTTTCAATCCACGCCCCCGCGTGGGGGGCGACGCAGTCTCTTTGCCGCCATCATTAGCTGTTCCTCGTTTCAATCCACGCCCCCGCGTGGGGGGCGACAAACCGGGAAATGGGTCTATCAGATATGTGAGCTGTTTCAATCCACGCCCCCGCGTGGGGGGCGACAGGAGGTTCTGAAATCAGCATGCCAGCGGGTCCTGCAGGCCAGTATTCGAGAACCCCCAAAATCTCCCTCTGGAAAACCATCGATTCTCTGTCAAAACGGTCCAAACACCCTTCCAATAGGACTTGCGAACAACCCGGGAAGACCATGTGCGCTTAGGGTTCGCAGAACTAGACCATGAGCGTACCTTCCGGATCGTAGGTCTCTTTGGCACCCACGTGTTCAACTCGTCTCTTCCAGTTCTTGCCTAAATAGTAGTATCTTAGGCTATCCTGAGTGGGGTCTATCTCAGCCTCTAGCTTGTCTCGCAGTTGAGCAAACTCCACTGGATCTACCAGACACTCAAATACAGAGTTTTGCACGCGTTGCCCGTAATCGACACAGATTTTGGCCACCGTCCTCAATCTCTTTCGGCCTGCGGCTGTCTGTGTATTGACATCGTAGGTCACCAATACCATCATGCCATATCACCATCACCTCATCAGATAAGGTGGATAGCCGTCCAGATCACCCCGGATATAGCGTGCCATGAGTAGAGCCTGCACATAGGGAATCAATCCGACCTCGATTTTCTCCTGCAGATAGGGGTGTTGTACGCTCCCCTGTTTCCTGGATTGCCAAGCATCCAGCACCTTCTTCCGGGAATCGTCTTTTAGAAGGACTGCCCCGGTTTCCTTCTCCACAAAATCTTTGCTGCTTACCTGATTATTGTTTATCAGGGATATGGCCATACGATCGACCAAATACGGCCGCAGCTCTTCCATAAGATCTAGTGCTAGACCCGCTCTCCCCGGTCTCAACCGATGCAGGAAGCCGACTTGCGAATCCAGCCCCACTGTCTCCAACGCTGAGCTGCAGTCATGGGCTAGCATACTATACAGGAAAGACAACAAGGCGTTGACGCGATTTAGTGGTGGCCGGCGGCTCCGCTTTGTAAATGCGAAGGCTGGCTCTTGCGATCTGATCAGGTGGTCAAACACTGCGTAATAGCGACGAGCTCCGTCACCCTCAATTCCCCGTAAAACGTCTATGGACTTAGCTTCCCTGGCCTGACCGATCAGCGTTGACAACTGTCTTGCTACCGTTTCTACCTCAGGAACAGCCGGATCTGCCCCATAGTCTCGAACAAACCTCCGCAGTACAGTTCGGCTATTTACCAGTTTACCCAGTACCACGCTACAACTTATAGCAAGGGTTTCTTGGGGATCGTCATGCATCTGGTATTGGCGTTTTCTGAGCAAAACGTTGCCCTTGTTGGCAGGGGTTAGCCGAGCCATAAGACGCCCATTTGGAGTATGAAAAGCCAAAGCAACACCGCGCTCAGCACAAAGCTGCATCAACGCTGGGCTAGCACCAGTGTATCCCATGGTTACAATGCTCTCTAAGTTATGAATAGGCACTCGCAAGCGTATTTCATCTTCTATCCATACAACCACGTTCTGCCCCTCTTTGGCTAAATGGGCTTCGGGAGACGTAACATATAGCGTGTTTAGCAGTTTTCGCAACTCTCATCTCCCCTTCAGACGCTCTACGACCCTAAAGCATCCTTTCCAGGTACTGCGATACTGTTTGGCGTTGAGATAGGGCAGGCACACATGTCTCGACTAGGCTACACCGGTCACAGTGGGTCCCGTATCGTGGAGAAGGAGTCATACCGGTGCTTAGACACCTGTACATTGCATGTGTCAACTCCAGAGTCTCTTGGCGCAATGCGTCAGTAAGAACTACCACCTCCCTACGCCTTGGTCGCCCGTAGAAGATGTGACCTTCGTACAGGTCTATTCCGAATGTCTCCTCAAGACATATTGCTTGAGCACATACCTGGACACGATCGCATGAACTAAGCTTGCTCTGTCCGTATTTGTATTCTACCGGCAACGGGCGCCAACGACCTGATCTGTGGCTCAACTCTACCCCATGGGTATCGTCCCGGATGAATTCCACCATATCGGCTATACCGTATAGTCTCAATCTGTGCGACAGCACTGGCACAGAACGAGAAACAATTAGATCACCCCTGGACTCAGAAAACTCCGGCTTGTTTACGTTTCTATGCAGTTTCTGGCCGCCATAGGTCAGGACGTTTTCCTCCCAGTGTCCTTCCAAATGAACTAGCCCCCACTGCCTGGGGCAGAAAGCATACCGCTGAATCCCACCTAACTCAAGGTAATCCTCGCTTTCCATGATCAATTCCCATCAATCACTTCTGGCTTGAGCCCATCCAGCTCGGCAACATCTATTACATAGTCACTAATATCCCTAGGATCTGTTACCCCCGGCTTTGGCCTTACCGATAGGCTTCGATGCACCTTGGCTGAGGAGTACTGACCTGAGGGATTACTATGCTCCCACCACACTACTCGGCATACTTCCATGCTGCCCTCGGGCCTAGCTGATGAAGCATCATTGTCAAAGAGGTGAATCAATGCGTGCTTCAGGCTTTCAGCATCCTCTGCTGTAAAGCCAGTGGCCTTGGCCAGTTGCGGATTGACGCTTCCATAAAATACATAAACACCATGATCAACACGATGCTTCATACCCATGGTATCTGAAGCACGCTTGCTACCGTCTCCTTCACCACTAACACTTTTGGTGATCTGAATACTGGATGTACTTACAGGCAAAACGCTGAAGGCAGGATGAATAGAGACAGGACCCCGAATCCCTACTGATATCCCATCGCCTTTTCTCCTACCCCCTCCGGAGAAAGCAAAAACTTGCCCGAACGCCCGGACATCGTACCATTTCCTACAGGCCGCTTCCCTCAGTTTGTTCGGGTCCTTAAGCTCGTCTTTGGTCAGCTCTCCTTCGGCCCTACTGCGTAGGCTCCGATAATCATCCACACGGTAGTCATCAGACTGAACGAAAATACCCTCGCCACGCTCCAGTAGCCTGTTCCGGATTTTCCTTTTGATACAAACATCTGAGATCTCGCCTAGGCCATCATAGGTCACCCTAGGACGGTTGCCATTGAGGGGATCGCCGTTCGGATTCGCATTCCTTACGGAGACAATTGCAGCAAAATCGATTTTCCTATCCAGAACACCCATTCTCAGGCCCTCCTTCTTAGTCATTTAGCTCACCCAGTTGCTCACCATCAATCTTTGCCGTTTTCCATAAGGCTTGTTTCTGGCAATGATACCCCAGTAGAAACTCCCCTGACAACTTCTTATCAGATATGAAATCCTCCGTTTCAAATAGAGCCATCACCTCGGAAATCTCGTTTACCCGCTTCCGACCACGACCCCCCAATCGGGCCTTGTATGGGGCCAAAGATAGCTCTATCACCTTCCACGTAGAGAAGGGTCGTTCGGAAAACCGCTGCATCAACCGAATCGCGTTAGTCTGCCGCTGCTCCCCGCTCTCACTTAGAGCCCACTCTTCGATACTGTCGGCCAATGCCAAAAGACGTCCATAAAGATAATCTCGGCTTCTTCGATCTACCTCCAATGCCAAGGCATACCCCTCCGTTTCTCTGAACTTGCGATACATAGAACAGGCTATTGTTAGGGCCTTATTCCACTCCCAACGCTCCATGGCAACAGGATTGGCTGCCCGGTACACCACTGACTGGACCATGTCTCTAGGTATCGGCTCACTGTCCACGATGCAGCGTACCAGTCTCTCAATGGCTGTTTTTCGCAAATTATCATCCAGGCGGTGCCCATAGATAGCATCTGCCATATCGATGGGGCTTGGCGCAGAGACATATTCTCTAGGCATTGTACCTGCAAGTTCCTTCGACCATCGGCGGCTGCGATACGTATGGGTCCAGGCCGTGGATTGATGCCAGTGTTCAATTCGGGAGATAAATTCCGCCGGTATCATCTCCCGATAGAACCGGATGGACATCCGGCCTGGTGTAGCTGCATCAAGGATAATGATCATAACACCATCGGCGTGCTCGAGTTTCCGCTGATACCCAAGAATCGAGCGACGCAGTTCTCGGGCAAAATCCTCCGCTGTATAGCCGACATCCAATCCTGCTGAGATAGATTCACCCATCGCATGAGATAAGCCATAGAGATCCATCAGTGGGTCCGGCACATCTTCGCCACCCGTCGCCCAGGTAAGAATCACGAGACCGCTGGTTTGGAACGCCTGCTTTTGTATTAACCACCGCAAAGCATTATGGGCTTTTTGAGTAACCTCAAAGGATACCCCTGCCGCTTGCCCATCATTCAAGAACCGACCACGGAAGGTGAATCCCGCCTTATCATTGGCGGAGATGAGCTTAGCGCTATCACCGTCATTCCGCAATTTAGCAGGATGGAACAGAGCTAATTCTGTTTCCTCGCCTATGACATAGCAAAGGCCTTCATTTGCCTGGCTGGAAGTATAAAACTGAATCCAGCTCTCGTAAACCGTGTTATCTGTCCACAGCTGTGTCTGGGGATCACCTGGAACCTCCACCGCCCACCTGATAAAAACATCTTGCTGTTGTAGAGTTCTAAGCACTTGAAAGATATCAGGTACCGGTACATCCGCTTCTCCATTCCAGGCGTCCAGCAGTTTCCCAGAGGCGTCCACATGGAGCGTTCCATGCTGGACCAGATCCCGAATCACGGTTCCCTTGCTTACATACTTGTAAACGGCTGTCACTTTGGGATGGGAGTAGTCAGATTCACACCAAGTGGCCAAATCGGATAGGTACATTTCATGAGGTTCCGTGGGATTGCTGGAAAAACCAGATGTGACGACCCCACCATAATCGAGAAAATCCCCTGCCACATACTGCAGCTTGTCACATAGAGGATGGTTAACTGGCTTAGTTCCTCCTCGGGAACCAGAGCGCTCTGTACACGGTATGATCGTCCGACGATCCTCTAGAGGCACAACTGTGGCTCGTAGGAACTCTCCCAAGTGATTCAAGGTGATTGTGATTTGAGCCTGTTGTGTGGAGTGGCATATAGGCAATAGCATAGGCTCCCCCTCCAAGGATACTCGGCCGACTTGGCTAGTGTTCTTTTCGTAGGTGTCATAGAGGCGTTTAATCCAGCTCATCCTTGTCCACCTCCGTCTAGCCAGAGATCTCTTAGTGAATCATCCTCATCTAGAGGTGTTACCTTGAGCTCTTGCATTTCCATATCCCGAACCCACTTGCGCACCGTGCAGTCCTCCGGCCTAATAAACTCAATAACACCATTCTCCAGCCTTGGAGTCCAAAACCTCGATACTAGTTCGGGTTTGCCGGTATCACTGGGATAATCGAATCCATGAAACGTCAGACCAAAGGATAGCTCGCCGTAGTCATCGTAAAAGCCATCCCCCTCGCCAAAGCGACAAGGCTCTACATATCCTTGGCATTCCCGGGCCCCTAGGAATATGTCCCGTCGCCCGCCTCTTTCAATCATCCTCTTTGCTGTGAAATAGTGCTTATTCTCGTTGCGATCTTCTGCCAGATCTGGGCGATGCTGATTCCATTTAAAATATGCCTGTACCTGGTAGCGGACGTCTCGCAGATACGTATAGATGGACAGATCATTGCCCCCGCCATACTTGAGCGGTTTGGCACTCTTGCTCTCCGTCTGTATGGGGTTCATGACCCTCACCCGCTCGATAACCCACGTCAAAGTCGGTTTCCAGTAGATTGACTCCAAAATCCCCTTTAGCGCTTGGTAAGTCGGTATCTGGTATGTCGATTTCTCGCCCCCCACTTTAGTTAATGGATCCGTGAACAACGCGTAGCGACCGTAAACAACGAAATCCACCTGATTGCGTTTTTCCATGGATTCCTCCTCCATCCACTAAACTCCCAAGAATCCCATATTCCCACCATGCTCATCCAATAATCCCACCTCGTCATTGTAAAATGATTCCTCAACAAATAGGATATCTATGTCATCTCGGATCCTATGAAGGGCGCCTTGGCGGTCTAGGGCCTGCAAAACATGTGGGAAACATCCAACGGAGTATTGCTGTGCTCGAACTAACAACTCCCGAGGATTGTCCCATGGCTCCAGCGCACAAAGGTTGGCAATAATCTGCTTGCCTGCACAGCCGTAGGGCACGATAACACCCCGAGTGCTTTGCTCAATTACTTTGAAGGATTCCGCGGCTGTTTGAAATGCTTGACGAAGCAGCCAAGGCGGAGCCTTCTGAAACTGCCTTTGGTAAGCCTTAACAGATATATCATTAGTGGAGAGCAAACGAAAGAGGGAATCGTGGCGGCCTACCGGTGATTTGTCATTGAGTGGATAATCCATTTCATTTTGCCGCTCATAAAAATAATAGTGATAATAGAAATCCATGGTTTTAGGGCTCAATAGGTCGTTATCGAAATCACCTGGAGATGCCCGAAACTCACCGAGTATCCGCTGGGTAATCTCTTTTCCTATGCGGATATCCCGAAGCCTGCTCAAATTCTCCCCGGCCGACTCGAACACAAAAACATCGCCAAGAACGTTCTTACCATGACGATTACATCGGCCCGCAGCCTGCTGAATAGAATCTAGCCCGGCTAGCGCTCGAAATACCACATCAAAATCCAAGTCTACGCCGGCTTCCACTAGCTGAGTACTGATGCAGATAATTGGCTCACCTTCCTCGAGCCGACTGTTTATGTCTCCCAGAACACTTAGGCGGTGGGCCGGGCACATACTAGTACTCAGGTGCCGAATAGGCGTAATCCGCATTTCCGAAAGCTCTCGATACACCAGCAAGGCATCGCGCTTTGTATTGAGGATGGTCAATATTGACTTACCCTGTTCCCATTGCTCCACTATTGCCATGGCCAATTCTTTATGGCTCCAAGGTCTGTCATCTGTACAATCATGCACATGCACCCGCTTGAACTGGGCAAACATCGTCTTGACGTCCGGAGTCATCTCGGCATCTGGTTGATCAGGCAAGGCCCTTGATGGAGGTTCTATGGTATGTAACAGCGGTTGAGTAGCGGTACATAGCACTGCAGTCGTACCACAATGCTTGACAAGATAGCGCAGTGCCAAGTTAAACATATGTATACAACGGATAGGCAGCGTTTGAATCTCATCAAAGATAATCACAGCGTTGGCCATCTGGTGCATACGTCGTACTTTACTAGTACCGGAGCCAAAGAGGGCCTCCAAAAATTGCACCATGGTCGTTAATACTATAGGCGCATCCCAGTTCTGGGTATAGAGCTTCTGCTCCAGGGAATTCTGCTGATCAGGCTCTAAATTGGAGTGGTGTTCCAGTACCATTCCCTTGCAATCGGGACGTGCTTCAATGATATTCCTTATTGTATTAGCGTTTTGGTCAATGATGGAGGTGTATGGGATGACATAGATAATCCGCTCGAGGCCATGGCGCTTGGCGTGATGCAAAGCGAATCGCAGACTGGCTAGGGTTTTGCCCCCCCCTGTCGGTACTGTCAAGCGGTAGATACCCTGGGGTCTTTGGGATACTTCCAGGCAACGGCGGGAGACATCCTGCCTAAGCTCATCAATTCGATTTCGGCAAGGAAATGTCTTGAGGTGGTTTTCCAGGGCTTCTATCATAGCGCCCCAAGAATCATACACCCCATCCCGTCTCATCGCTCGTTGTGTAGGATCTTGAAAATCTATAGTGTCGATGCGGTCGCCATCTATTAGTGCAGAGAACAGGAACCGCATGAGTAGAGCTGTTTTGAATGCCATCTCACGGACACTATCACCGGGTTCACAAAGAGAGCGAATGGAGTCAAGCAACAAGGATTCGATATTGCCATCTTGTACCAATCGATTGACACCTTCTATGTAATCTGAAGGTGCATTACTGAGGCATTCCTTTAGGCGCGTTTGGGATTCTGTCTTGTCTAAGCGCCGCTCAAAGCCATCTTGGCCATCGACGGTAAGGCAATCAATGAGACCAGAGTGATGGGATACGACAAGTAAAGAAATCGCCTGCTGAGCGAGCACGGTCTCCGGGGTTTGAGACATAAGTGAATGCACCCAAAGGCCGCCGGCTGTCGAATGATCGATTGTCCCCTTAACAGCCTTAGAGTCAGAGCCATCTTTTAAGTCCAATCCTACTGCATTTCGGATATAGGCATCGAAGGCATCGCTAGCCTTGCCAAGATCATGGACCAAACCTGCCAACTTACCTACTGGCCCAAGACCGATCTTTTCTGCGATCCTGGCTGTACGCTCCCCTACGTTTTCCAGATGGGTCCAAACATCCTGGATTGCGCCATCGGTTTGACGGTAATGGGCGACAAACGTATGCTCGGCATTGGTCATACCTGCCACTCCTGACAAAAA
>JAAYRF010000246.1 GCA_012518905.1 Bacillota bacterium
ATTGTCTGCCCGAATAAATTCACAGTGCTGTTCGGAGGTGAGCTAGCGGCAGTCAGCGCAGCTCTGGCTGCTGCCCGAAGCAAGGTAGGTCAGGGAATTTATGATAGCTGTCTCATCGGTAGGGTTCATCCATTGTTAAGGGACGGTCTTTACGGTATCTTCCCCCGGCAAAAACCGGGAACGAATGGAGCTTTAGGTATTTTGGAAACCCTTACCATAGCGGCCGGCCTTTGTGCAGCCGATGAGGCACTAAAGACAGCAGAAGTTGTCTTAGTCGATCTTAGGCTGGGCTATGCTTTGGGAGGGCGTACCTATTTCCTGGTCTCTGGAGCCATTAGCGCTGTGGAAGCAGCCATGGGAGCGGCCTTGCAGGTGGTAATAGATAGGGGAGCCTTGGGGAGCCACTCTCTGATCCCTAGGCCCAGTGATGGCTTACGTCGGATGATGGACTTTTCAGGAGGAGATATAGGTGACTGTACCTAAGCCGGAACCTAGAGTTGAACGCTTCGAAAGGCTAGCCTATGGCATGTTCATCCACTATGGGCTTTACTCACAGTTGGGCAAGGGCGAATGGATCATGCACTTGGCCGACATGCCCAAAGCTCAATACGCCAAGCTGAAGGATACTTTTCGGGCTGAGGAGTTCGATGGGCGGAAGATAGCTCGGTTAGCCCGGGAGGCTGGCATGAGATATATTACCATCACTACCAGGCACCATGATGGTTTTTCCCTTTACGATACATGTGGTTTGAGCGAGTACGATGCAGTGCATAGTCCCGCCAAGCGTGATTTGATTGCTGATTTTGTCCATGGATGCCGCCAAGAAGGCATTTTGCCGTTTTTTTATCATACTACCCTTGATTGGTACCAGGATAGCTTCCAGGAGGATTTTCCCGGGTATTTGGAGTATCTGCGCCGTTCAGTGGAGCTTTTGTGTACAAACTATGGCCCCATCGGGGGACTATGGTTTGATGGCAATTGGAGCAGGCCTGATGCCGATTGGGAGCTGGATAAACTCTATGGCCTTATAAGAAAGCATCAGCCAGAAGCCATGATTATCAATAATACTGGCCTTGAGGCCCGGGGGCAAGTGATTCATCAGGAAATCGATAGCGTTACCTTTGAGCAGGGCAGACCACTTCCCATGGCTCGGGAGGGTATGCCGAAATATATAGCCGCGGAAATGTGCCAGACTATGAACCAGCATTGGGGTTTGGGGAAACAGGATTTTGCCTATATGTCTCCCAAAGAGTTAATTGAGAATTTATGTGCCTGCCGGAAGGTCGGCGCGAACTACCTACTTAATGTAGGGCCTTTGGCGTCTGGAGAGATCCCGAACTATGAAGCGGCTACCCTCAGGCGAGTGGGTGAGTGGATAAAGCTTCATGGCGATCTGTTATACGAGGGTAAGCCATCATCGGTAAAGGGAGCAGATGACGATTTTGCCTTGGACTATCGGGGCAAGACGTATCTTTTTATCCATGACCTCTCGATTCAAGGGGACAAGAACGTAGTCAGAATGAGATCCGGTGCAGGTCCCCGCAGCTTTTCCGGTGCGACCGGTTCAATAGACAAGGTCCAGTGGTTGGACAATGACGAGCATCTTTCCTTCGCCCAGGACGTGGATTCCGGCCTGCTGGTTATCGATGCCACAGGGTATCCCTATGGAACCAATCTGGTTGTGAGGGTTGCAGAGATCTCATACGGATAGTAATTAGGCGAGATGACCGGCGCTATCTTGCATTACCCCAAAGAACCGTGTACAAGATAACGGGTCGCTGCTAGAAAGCGACCTGTTTTTATCGCGACCTGCTCTAAAGGGGGTTGCCCTAGGTCCCGCTCTTCTTTTGATCAATTTAACACATGCTTAGGACCGGACGAGTCGGCAAATTTCCCACTGACCTTGGG
>JAAYRF010000247.1 GCA_012518905.1 Bacillota bacterium
TACGTGCCCCGCTCTTTAGGCATAGAATCTACCTTCTCCCACTGCCTTATGGTTTAATTATACCATAGGGCTAAGCTACAAAAGGGACATATCAGCCCCAACCGCACGCATCTTAGCAATCAAGCTATCATAGCCTCTATCTAAGTGCCCGTCATCCTCAATGATGGTAACACCTTGGGCGGCTAGACCTGCCAGGACCAGTGCTGCACCAGCTCGTAGATCAGATACTACAACTTCCGCACTAGTTAGATGCTCCACACCTTGAACCACAGCTGTTCGGTCGGCAACCAAAATATTGGCTCCCATACGCCTTAGCTCACTGACATGCTTGTAGCGATTACTGTAGACAGTCTCCTTCATCACACTAATACCGTCGGCCACTGCCATCATGGCCATTGTCTGAGGCAGTAGATCAGTTGGGAATCCAGGATAGGGCAAAGACTGAAAGTTCACTGCCCGATACCGACCAGTGGATTGCAGACATATCCGGTTACCGTCTATTGCTATTTTGATTCCAATTTCTCTCAACTTGGCGATCAGACTAGCCATATGCTGAGGTATGATAGGCTCAAGTGTTACGCGGCCGCCAGTCATAGCAGCTGCTATTAGGTAAGTGCCCGCCTCTATTCGATCCGGGATGACGGTGTGCTCTGCAGGAGAAAGACCATCTACTCCTTCTATACGAATCACATCGGTACCTGCTCCTCGAATACGGGCACCCATCTGATTCAAGAAATTTTGCACCTCAATAATCTCCGGCTCTCTGGCCACATTTCGAATCTGTGTAGTACCTTTGGCCAGGGTGGCTGCCATCATCAAGTTTTCCGTAGCTCCCACGCTAGGATAGTCCAGCTGAATATCAGCTCCAATAAGCGAGCTGGCTTCGGCATATATGTAGCCGTGTTCTTCCTTGATCTTAGCCCCCAGTTGGGCCAAGCCCTTGATGTGAAAATCAATGGGCCGCTCTCCAATAGCGCAACCTCCCGGCAAAGACACTCGCGCACGGCCCAATCTAGCCAACAAGGGCCCCATCACTTGGATGGAGGCTCGCATCTTGCGCACCACCTCATGGGGCGCCTCTTCCCCTACTTCTTCGCCCACCGACAATCGCAAGGTGTGATCGGTAAAACTGACACCTACCCCCAAAGTCCTAAGCAGCTCTATCATAGTATAAACGTCCTGGATCTTGGGTACATTGTGAATCACCGACTCGCCCGGAGCCATCAAAGCAGCCGCCATGAGCTTAAGAACCGCGTTCTTTGCACCACTGATAGATATGTGGCCCTCAAGTTGTCTGCCACCTTCGATGCGTATCTTCCCCATGTTATCCTCACCTAGCCTTCCCAACGGTCCAAAAAGGCTTCTCCGGCATCTCGGATATCCCCAGCTCCCATAGTCAACACCACATCGCCGTTGACCACGGTTCTTTCCAAGACCTCAGGAATATCGCGCTTATCCGGTACGTACTCAACCTGTGGCGGGCAGCCCCTATCGCGAATTGCCGCTGTCAGCACTTCCCCTGTAATCCCGGGGATGGCCTTTTCTCCTGCCCCATAGACGTCGGTGACAATAAGCTCATCACTACCTTGGAAGCAAGTGGCAAAGTCCTCCAATAAGCGAGCCAGGCGCGTATAGCGATGGGGTTGAAATACTACTATCACTCGCCGGTTTAGATATCGAGCTGCAGCTAGAGTTGCCCTGATCTCTGTAGGATGATGAGCATAGTCATCTATGACCAAGACCCCATGGCTTTCCCCCACCACTTCAAATCGACGATGCACACCGCGAAACTGGCTCAAGGCAATCAAGGCAGCGTCAATCGGCAGCCCCAACTCATCCGCGACCGCCAAAGCAGCCAGCGCATTGGCAATATTGTGTTTGCCAGGCACCTGTAATTCTAGGCACCCAATGGGCTCATGCCGTCGATGGACAACGCTTTCTGAACCATAGGGGTGGAATTGGAGGCCCGTAGCCTGCCAAGCGGCGGCTTGCTCCAACCCATAGCTAACTTGCTTGCATCCTATCTCCTTGGCCAGTTCAGTCAGTCCATGATCATCTGCACAAATCACCACAAGGCCAGAGGGATCTATTTTTTTCATGAACTCCAAAAAAGCAGCCCGAATGGCCTCCAGATCAGCGTAATGGTCTAGATGATCAGCGTCAATATTGGTTACAACAGCTAAACTGGGCGATAACCGCAGGAAGGATCCGTCACTTTCATCGGCCTCCACCACCAAATACGGTCCTTTGCCTAGCTTGCAGTTGCCACCAATATCCATGGTTTCACCCCCCACCACTACGCTAGGATCACACCCCAAGCGCTCCA
>JAAYRF010000032.1 GCA_012518905.1 Bacillota bacterium
GCCACTGGCTGAAGAATGCTCTCCGGCTCCACTAATCTCTTGTTCATGCATCACACCGTCATTTCATATTAGAAGGCCTCGAGAACCCGCTTAAGCACCCAGCCCAGATCTCCCTGACCCCCAAACATCCTTGTCAGAAAAGCCACATATGCGGGGAGAACTAAGATAAACAAAGCCATACCCACCAGGATCTTAGCTGGAAAACCTACGACAAATACGTTGATCTGTGGAACTGCTCGGGCTACAATCCCCAAAGCTATGTCCAGTAGGAGCAGTCCAGTCACCAAAGGTAGGCTCAACTTAACGCCTAGATAGAACATGCGTACGAATATGTCTAGAACCGCCATGGGCAGATTGCCGATAACCATGCCTTGGCCGACTGGGATCAGTGCAAAACTCGCAGACAGTGCCTGCAAGAGGGCGTGGTGTCCCCGAATGGCAAGGAAGACTAGTGCTGCTAGAATATACTGAAACTGAGCGAAAATCGGCACCTGCAGCCCGCTTTGAGGGTCAACCACGTTGACCATGCCAAATCCCATGGGCACGTCTATCAATTGCCCCGCCAAATAAATAGCGGAAAAAACGAGTGTCACGGCAAAACCTATTCCAATGCCAACTAAGAGCTCACGGCCTAAGAGTACATAGTATGCCGGCACCGATGGCCCCACAAAATCCATATCCGGTAGCACAGGGTACAAAACTAGGGCCGTAACAAAGGATAGGCCGATCTTGACTTGGCTGGGCACGCCCCTACCACCGAAGATAGGCGAAGCCATGACAAGTCCGGTAACCCGCACAAACGCAGGCAGAAAACCTATGACCTTGCTAAGGGTGATCTCCATTGCTTTACCCTATGAACTGATTCATGTTCCCAAGCAGCCTTGTGGTAAACTCCATCATGACTCGAAGCATCCATGGCCCAAGAATGACTGTAGCCACCAGGACAGTCAAAATTTTCGGCACAAAGGCCAGAGTCTGTTCTTGGATTTGGGTGGTAGCCTGGAAAATGCTAACTACAAGACCTACGATTAGGCTTAAGCCCAGGATTGGGCCTGCCACCAAAAGTACGGTGGCCAAGGCATCCTTGGCAAGTCTAGCAATTGTCAATTCCGTCAAGGTAACATCCTCCCACACGAAGAAAGGCAATTCTCCCATTCAAGCAGATCTAGCGGAAGCTTAGGAGCAGAGAACGTACCACCAGATGCCAACCATCAACCATGACGAAGAGCAGAATCTTGAAAGGTAAAGAGATCATTACCGGTGGCAACATCAACATTCCCATGGACATCAAAACGCTGGCTACGATCATGTCAATTACAATGAAGGGTATGAATATAATAAATCCTAGCTGAAAAGCGGTCTTGAGTTCGCTAATCACAAAAGCCGGTACCATCACATGGGTCGGCACATCCTCCGGAGTCTCAGGTCGAGGCATCTTTGCCATGCTCACAAATAGCTCCAGGTCCTTCTCCCTTGTATTTTTATACATGAACTCTCTAACTGGCATAGAGGCTTTGTCGATGGCCTCTTGCTGAGTTATGTCCCCTGCCAGATATGGCTGCAGCGCTGTCTCATTGACAGCCTGCCATGTGGGCGCCATAACAAAAAAAGTCAGGAATAAGGCTAGACCAATGAGTACTTGATTGGGTGGCATCTGATTTGTGGCCAAAGCGTTGCGCACAAAGGAAAGGACCACCACAACCCTTGTAAAGGAAGTCATCATGACCAA